>NIVA01000139.1 GCA_002254335.1 Bacteroidetes bacterium 4572_114
AATAATTTCTAAATTCCTGCCCCTTTTCCTGAATGCGAAAATATTTTTGCCATCTTCGGTTTTAATGGCCCTGATACAACGTTTGCAAAGGATACAGCGGTTATGGTCTTTGATGAGTTTCGGATTGGAAGCATCAATTTCCCTAACCGGGAAATCAAACGGAAAACGTGGCACCAACATCTGGAAACGGTATGCCAGAGCTTGTAACTCGCAATTTCCGCTTTTTTCGCAGGCAGGGCAAAAATGGTTTCCTTCAACAAACAGTGCTTCAACAATTGCTTTCCTGGTATCGTTAAGGTCAGGGGTGTTATTTTCAATTTCCATCCCATCGGCAATTGGTGTGGTGCAGGCAGTCATTGGCCTTCCATTAACAAGTACACTACAAATACGGCATGAACCCCGGGGTTTTACCCCTTTGATATTGCACAATGTCGGAATATAGATGCCATTTTCACTGGCGGCCTCTACAATATACGAACCTGCTTCGGCCATACACTCTTCACCGTCAATCTTAAATTTTACTAATGTGCTCATATTATAATTTTTATGATTTTCGTAAATAGATGATTATTAATTCAGGTTAGGTACCCTACCAGAAGTTTCGCATGATTCCTTAACAGATTCGGCTAAATCGAAACCACTATCGAAGGACTTGCCCTTTTGTATTTTACCCTTGTACAAGTGACGGAAATTCCGGATACTCGTAACAATGGGGTTACAAGCGGTTTGTCCTAATCCGCAACGGCTTACCCTAAGGATTTTTCCCCATTCCACCAAATCTTCAATATCCTGTTTTATGCCCCTTGCGTTAAGGATTTTTTCCAGTTTTTGCTTCATCAGGTATGTTATGTTGCGGCAGGTTGAGCATGATCCACAGGATTCATCAATAAAGAATTGTGTAAAATTCATTACAATATCGTTGAGGATATCACGCTGTTTTCCTATGATAATTAACGATCCGCCAGTTGCCAGGTCGGTATAGCACAGTTTTCTGTTGTAATCATCGGGGCCGATAATCGTACCGGATGGGCCTCCAACCTGCACGGCCTGTACATCTTCTTCATCAGTACCCACCATGTCGAGGACATCTTTTACCGAAAATCCCCATTCAACCTCATAAACGCCGGGGTATTTGCAATCCCCTGAAATACTCAGGAGTTTTGTCCCGGTCGAATCCTTTGTCCCTAAACTGTGGTACCACTCACCTCCATTTTGTAAAATTTTAACTACCGAACAAAGAGTTTCAACATTGTTTACTGCAGTTGGTTGGTCGAGGTAACCTTTTTCAACCGGGAAAGGAGGTCTGTCGCGTGGCTCACCACGTTTTCCTTCGGCTGATTCTATTAGTGCCGACTCTTCGCCACAAACATATGCCCCGGCACCAAATTGCAGGCGGATATCAAAATCAAACCCTTTAATGCCACCGATGTCTTTTCCCAGGAGGTTTCTGTCGCGTGCACCCTGAAGGATGTTTTCCAGGTATTTTTTTAGGTAGGTATATTCAAAACGGATATAAACAATGCCTTCGGTTGCCCCCACGGCATAACCGGCAATTACCATACCTTCAAACAAAAGCTTGGGCCTTTCGGTAATTATTACCCTGTCTTTAAATGTCCCTGGCTCGCCTTCGTCGGCATTACAGAATATGTATTTTTTTTCGCCCTTCGATTTTCTGCAAAATTCCCATTTAAGGCCTGTTGGGAAACCCGCACCACCACGGCCACGGATATTCGATTTTTTTACTTCATTAATCACCTCTTCGGGTGTCATCCCGGTGAGTTTGTCCTTTATAACCTTGCCGGGAGTGTAATCCTCGTTTAGGATTGGGCCAATTTTACGGATATTGTTTTGTACCATCGACCTTACCAGCTCGTTACTGTTTTCACCATCGCCAAAAACTGATGTGTACATCTCTTCAACAGTTTTTCCTTCCTTGATGTCGCGGATAATTTCTTTTGCCCTGAAAGGCGTAAGGTTGGTAAAAACCCTGCCGTTGATTAGTGCTGCCGGGTCGGAAGTAACCTCCCCGAATTTGATACCGGTTTCCTGTTCAAATGTTTCCTTTACCTTCTGACGGCCCATCATGTTTGCCACTGCACTATCGTTAAGATAAATGGCATATTTACCCGTTGGGGTGCCCGAAAAGAAATGATAAAACGACATCGTTTGCTCAACGTCGGCATGGGAAATGTCCAACTCCCTGGCAATCTCAGCGATTGTCCCGTTTGGAATGTACCCCTGCTCCGATTGAATGTCAATGAGGATATCCATCAGCCTGGTTTTATCCTTATTGTACTTTTCAATGGTACTTTGTACGTTAGTTGCCATAATATTTATTTTGATTATGAATTATACAATTGAGTAACTTACTAAGAATCCTGATAATAATTTTTCAGTTGTTAATCTTTTAACAATGCAAAACTAATTCGAATTGTTTATCGAACAATAATCTTAGAAAATTTAGACATATTTTAAATAGTTTAATAACCGACATGCCTGTATTTAAAAGGGTTTCAGGTATATTTAGATTGAGTTTAAATTGATTTTGTATGAATCATACTTACATAACTAACTACTTTTGTATGAAGTTGGGTTTTAAAAAGATGGCTTTTGATTAATTTTGCTGAAATTTTAAAGTTATTGGATGGTCATTTATTGACATAATATTTATTTAGGGTCATTTGTTGTCATTGAGGGTCATAGGTGGTCATTTGTAGTCACTGATGGTCATTTGTAGTCATTGAGGGTTTTACAAAATGACCCGCCTACGCTACGCTACGGACGGGCAGGCACGAAGTAAAAAACAATGAGATATTTTATTCAACTTTCTTATGATGGGTCAGCTTATCACGGGTGGCAGGTCCAGGATAATTCAAGCAGTGTGCAGGAACTTATTGAGCAGGGCTTGAAATTCAAGGCCGGGCTTAACAACAGGGTGACAGGCTGTGGCCGGACGGATGCCGGGGTACATGCCCGACAGTTTTTTGCACATTTCGATTTGCTTAAACGCTTGGATGAAATAGAGTTGAAGGATTTATGTGGGGCATTGAACCACTTTTTACCAAAGGATATAGCCATTCAAAAGATATTTATGGTGAGGCCGGATGCACATTGTCGTTTTGATGCAAAGTCACGGACCTACAAATACTATATTTCCAGGGTTAAAGATCCATTCATCAGAAATAATTCATGGTATTATAGTGCCCCCCTTGACATTGACAGGATGGTTGAAGCATCAAAGGTTTTATTCGATTATGAAGATTTTACCAGCTTCTCTAAACTTCACACGGATGTAAAGACCAATAACTGTAAAATTTCCCAGGCCGACTGGACAGAAGCCCGGGGGCAATTAATTTTTACCATCACCGCCGACCGGTTCCTCCGCAATATGGTGCGGGCAATTGTAGGGACTTTGCTCAATGTTGGAAAAGGAAAACTTACCCTTGAAAGTTTCAGGAAAGTAATAGAAAGTAAAGACCGGGCAAATGCAGGTTTTTCAGTTCCTGCCCGGGGCTTGTTTTTGGATGGGGTGGAGTACAATTGGGTGGAGATTAAGGGAAGAGGGCCGAGGTTGGGCATTTCCAAACCGATTTTTTTTCGATAAGGAAATATCAACATCGGGTTATCGAACGTCATTTCCCAACCCAACCATGACGAAACCCCGTTTTCGCGTGTATAAATGACTATTCGGTGGTTATTAATAATACTATATTTTTGAAAATAAGTCCAGTCAAACCCTATTCTTATTTACTTAAAATATTTAAACCTATGTTTAATTCTATAGTATTATCAAACCTTTTGAATGAATTATCAATTTTGATTGCCGGTGTTATTGCAAAATTATATTGGGCCCTTATATAAAATTTATTAATGGTGAAATTGAATCCCAAAGGAACACTTAGGTAAACCCTTTTATAATACCTGTTCGAAATCGTTGTAGGCATTTTTTTTCCAGCTACCCGAAAATCATCCGCATTTAAGAAAAATGTTTTGCTCATAAGAAGGAAAAAAAGTTTTGCGCCTGCGAATATTGAATGTTTTTTGTTGTAAGTATAACAATAATGAACACCTACATTGGCATAACTATTAATATCATAGCTCTCTAAATAGCCCATAATATTACCGGCATTATCTGCTGCAAGAAGCGGTTCATTTTTAATCAACATTCCCTGGTACTGGGTTAAAAAAGCAATTTCAGACTGGTCAAAAATGCTGTATTTTAGTTCTAACCCCATATTAAAACCAGGCCTACCGGAAGTTTCAAGAAAATTACCATTTAAGGTTTTGTCCGATTTCGTCCACAATATAGGGTAATTGGAACCTACCTCTAATCCAAGTTTGTATTTTTGAGAAAAGCCTGATGTTACTGTCAGTATAAAAAAAATCAATAAAGTTATTTTTTTCATGGCTACTATATTTTGATAATTTTTATTATTTCAATTTCATCCTCAAATTCAATTTTCAGAAGGTATGCCCCTTCAGGTTCGTTGATAAGTACATCTATCGGGATGCCTGTTGTGGATGATATTGAAAAGTCTTCCTTGTAGATTTCTTTCCCATCTTTTGTCAATGAAATTGTGAAAATTGTAGTTGATGATGAGAACATTCCAATACCGACAGTAAATGCATCAATGCATGGATTTGGATATACGGCCACATGATATTTTTCATTAACACTGATATCAGGTTTCCCACAACTGAAGAGCAGGGTTGAAGCAAAAAGAAAAAGTGCGGCAATAGTCATTAAATTTGAAACTGAAAAGTTAATTCTTGTCATATTTGCAAAGATTTTGGTTGTTAAATTTTCAAAACCAAAGATATGTCAACAATTCCCATTTCCCAACCCAACCATGACGAAACCCCGTTTTCGCGTGACGAAAGTGGGGTTTGGGGCCATGAATTCATCAATCATTATCTTTTTACTTGCAAAGTTATTGCAATAGACATATCGCTATCTACAATATTTATCTATATTTTCTTATAGTTTTGACTTGCTGGAACCCATAAACCACTAGAGTATTTTCCGACCCTGATGGCTTCATTTTTTATCATTTGTTCAATAGTCTGGGTACTGTCCAAATTATCCTTATCATGAACTGTGAATAAAACATTTGCAATTAGATTATTTTTTGAAGTGTGAAGTGAATAATCAACTTTTGTAATTTGTGGATTTACCACTATTCCTAATCTATCAACAATAAACGAAACATCAACGTTTGCCCCTGCCCCTGAAGATTTAAGAAGATAGGGCCTTACGGTATTGTCTATCAGGAAGCTGTCGAGTTCGGTGCCAGGGTAAATAAATCTTGTTTTTGTAAATGAATCAGTGTCTTGTGCTTGACTATTAATAATGAATAGGGATGATATCAAAATAAGTAATGAATATTTTTTCATAGCGTTTATGATTTCTATAGAGGCTGCGCAATATTATTTGGCAGCCTCTATTAACATGGATATTGATCAGATTGATTTACTTAGATTTTTATTCTATGATGATTTTTTTGTTATATCTATTTCGAGGAGTTTCAAAGTTTATAATGTAAAATCCCTTTTTATAATCAGAGACATCTAATTTAATTGTGTTGGAGATAAATTCAGATGAGCTAAATTTCCTTTCAAATACGAATTGCCCCATCGAAGTGTAGATTGATATGTTAACGATTTCCGGTGTTTGTGCTGGTAACCTTACAAATATTGAGTTGGTTGCCGGATTTGGATAAATCATTGGTTCATCTTGGATTGATTGTTCGGAAATGCCAATGGAGATGTCTGATTCAAAACAATACAATTCTCCAACTGCTGTGGAAAGAATTAAATGGTTGTTGCCAATTGCAGCCTTTCCTCCTTGATTAAAGTTCCAGACTTCGTTATGATTTTCAATATCTATAATTTTTACCTGTTGTTCTGAACATAGCACAACGTGGCCATTCGATAGTATTGGAGGGTTGTTGACTTCATTCATGTTTTGGTATCCCCACTGATAGTTCCCAGTGGATTTATTATATACGTTTAGTTTTCCATTATCTATTATGTAAATATTCTCATGGCCTATTGCGGGGGTAATGCCAAAGCTACCTGACTTGTACCAGGAAACACTTTGATCTTCAAAATTAATAGCATGTATATAGTCATCTGATGTTACAATTACATTCTTGTTCACAGTATCTATGACTGGTGCCGTATTCATATCGTAACCGCCCCAGCCGTAAGGGATGTCTGTTTTTTCCCAAATTGTAATTCCAGTATTGATGTTGATAGCAACCAGTTGTGCATAATTCGAACCACCTGTAAATGTATATACAACATCTCCGAATGTAGCAGGTGTCCATAAATCATATTGAGATAAACCGTGAAACCAGATTTGCTGCCCGGTTTGAGCCTGAAAGGCATAAACCCCACCGTAGGTTCCGCCATTTATCAGCACCTTGTTGTTGTATATTGTAGGTGGAAGATAATCTTGCCATTGGGCACTAAATGGTGAAGCCCATATTTCTTCTCCTGTCTGAGCATCTATCGCATATACTGATGTCCCATAGTCGTCATCAATTCCTGCCTGGAGATATACCTTGCCATATCCAAAGCTTGGCCCGGTAATAGTATTTACATTTCCAAATATTTTTTCCCAAATAATCTCTCCATCAGATAAATTTATACAATACGCGGTTCCTGGTGAATACCATCCGCCACTGGTTGTATAAACCATATTATTAATAATTATGGGTTCATTAAGTGTGGCATCACATAAACCCTTCTCCCATTTTAATTGAACCGGGTACTGAATTGTATCGTTGGGATTAAAAGAAGTATGTTGTGCATTTTGAGCATACATATTCCAATTACTTTCCATTTCTGTTAAAATGTAAAGATTAACAGTGTCAAAGTCACTCCAGTTGCCTGATAGATCTCTGGCATGCACAAAAAATGAATGATTCCCATTTGTGAAATTATCAGTATTAATAATTGTCTGACATTCTTCATAAACACTATTTAGATTGCCATCAACAGGACTAAGCGGGATTCCTTCGCCATAATTACCAGCTACATCAATAAAGTATTCAGCATTTACAATTGGCGACATGGCAAATTGAGATGAATCAGTGAATATTGCATCTAAGGTAGTGGCGACCCCTTTCCAAATCGTATCTGGCTCAATTTGAATTAAAATATGTGTTGGTGGAATGGTGTCTATCCCACT
>NIVA01000140.1 GCA_002254335.1 Bacteroidetes bacterium 4572_114
GCGGCTGAAATCTTCTGCAACCTTTCCGCATACTCAAAGTCTCCAGCACAAAAGGCTTTTATCAGATTATTGTACAACGGCGCGATAATATTATAGGTGCTCCCTACGGCACCTTTTGCCCCGACCCTTAAACCATCGATTAAATACTCATCACGTCCAAAAAGAATATCATATTTACCGTTCTTGAACTCCCTGCAGCTTTGATAATCGCCGATATCATCATGTGTATACTTGATACCGGCCAGATTTGGAATCATATCATCAGCATACTGCAGATACTCAATCATTGGAAAAGACAAACCATTTATGGAAGGCATATGGTAATAATAGTAGGGAAATTGAGGGACGGTGCCAGCTGTAGCAGCAGAATACTGGACTAAATCCTGAACACTTTCCGGAGAATTTAGTAATGGACCAATTTCTCCAATTGCATCGGCTCCAATATCGGCTGCATGGACAGCCAAAGCTCGGCTTGTTTCTGAATCAGTATATCCAACATGAATTATAACACACAATTCTCGCGGCGCCGAACCCACCCATTTTTCGGCCAGAGCCCGTCTTTCATTAAATGTAAGTTTATCTCCCTCTCCAGTCGTACCATTAACAAAAACACCTGCGACTCCATTTTTGGACAACATATCAGCATAAGCAGGAATGATCTCCAGGTTTACCGATCCATCTGGATGAAAACCAGTCAATGATGCTGCAACCAATCCTTCAATTTTCATTTAACATTAATCCGATTATTAACTATTGTAATCTTAAATCTTACCATTCTCCCTTTCGGTGAAATTTTTCTTTGGCGTTTTGGCCAAATTTCTCAGCTGCCCGATCAATTGACTTGAGGATTTCATCCATGGTCTTGCCTTGTGTATTGCGGGCAGCCTCAATCAGGGTTCGACACTCATTCGAATCCATGAAGCGCACCGCCTCCAGCAGTCGTTGTTCGTCAGCTTCGGGAATCGCCAGAAAGCCATGCTTGTCGGCATGGATCAGTTGTCCCGGTCGAATCCGGCAACCAAAAATCTCGACTTCACAATTCCAGTGCACCGGAACAACATGGGCGTGACCCACACATAATTGCCGGGCAATGGCTTTAAAACCGGCATTGTTCATTTCATCAACATCTCGAATTGCACCGTCGGTAATCGTCCCGACACACCCCAAAGAGCGATGAATATTACTATTGACTTCTCCCCAAAATGAGCCGACAATCTTTGGCTTGTCCATATCCTGGACCAGCACTATTTTGGGACCTTGTGTGCCGGCAATATATTTCCGGTAATTGCTCCATGCCTGATCATTCTTTTGGACATGTTTCGGATTGCTCGGCTCTATTACAACCGTCACAGCATAGCCTACCATCGGTCCCATATGAGTCATAAAATCCTGACATGGTTCAAGATTAAAGCACTCTTTTGCAATGTCACGGTTTGTGATTTGCTCCCATCCGTTATAGATAGAGGGTGTGTTCCAGCGCTTTAATTCAAGCAGATCTTTGTGCTTCAACCTCATTCAAGTACCCATAAAATTATCTCTAATCTCATTATTATTTAAAGCTAAATGAGTATAGTTTTGAATCTCTCAGTTCGAACTTTAACCGGATATTCTTGCCTTTTAGCTTTTTCAGCGTGAACCCATTTTTCCAATTGATGCCTGCGCCCGTTACGGTTTTTGTAATTAATCGGCCCTCGGCTAATTTTTTATTCCGGGGACTAAGAGCGATCACCTTGACATAACCCGACGGTACAACATCAGCACTAATGCAAAGCCTATCGGTAATAACCTTTATAGGCTTAGTAATAATTGTTCCGGTTTTGTTGCTCCCGCCGGCGATTTGTTCATAACCGGCAAACCCATCGGGCCGTAACCAGGCCAGGGCCAGATAACCATTCCGCCAGCCCATGAACCGGCCATCATTGGCACCGTAATAGATTCTTATTTTGTCTTTACCAATAAGAGGTTTAGCCGCAAAAACGCATCCCCAGTCATAATCACCCATTTCCGGTCCGTTGGGAATCAAGGCTGTTCCCGGTTGTATTCGATGCCACTCTTTGCTGTCAGGACTCCAGGCCAGTTCACACCACTGCCGGCTGGCTTCAATATCAAACAGTCCGACCATCCCTATGTAAACACCGGCGTATTTGACAACCGGCATATCGTGAATCTGCCTGCGTAAATCGAGACCCTGGATGATAATCTCCGGTTCTGACCAGTGTAAGAAATCCTCCGATTCGACCCTGGACACATGCCGGTGTCCCATGCTTCCGTACAATCCCGTGGTCTTTTCTCCACCCCAGTGACGGGTAATACAAACATATTTCCCGAGATCAGCATCCCACCACATATTGTTATTTGTATCACCGTTGTCGATAGGACCAACATCAATTGCTTCACCCCAGTGAACACCGTCCGGTGAGAACCACACAGCACTGTTTTCACTCTCCGGGTGAAAAGCCTTGTAGCGCTTTTGCGGATCGGTCTCATGCAGATCCTTCATAACCGTTACACCATGGTCAAATACAATAACAATATTGTTCTTTTTGCTACCGTTAAACTCGATTACCCCCAGTTCGGGCTTGTCCCAATGGATGCCGTCTTTGGACGTGGCATAGCATACACCATAGTCGCGATAGCCTTCTTCCCATTTTGTCCATGCCCGCTTGTCCGGTGGTATGCCTTCGCCAATAGCATCACCCTCCGGTCCAACCTTAATAAAGATGCTGTACCAGCACTTATAAATTTGCTCTTCGTCGTCGTAGATAATGCTGCAATAAGGATTATCGAAGCGGGGTTCCCACTCTTTATCCTCGCTAAAGAGCGGATTGTTTTGGTCCTTATGCACAACACCCACAGTCAGATGCACATTTTCGGTCTCCTCAATGATTCGGGAATCCAGAAGAAGGTATCGTGTACGATCATTGTTGTAATCCTCCGCCAGTAAAACCGATGGCAACATGATAACCGAGCAACATATAAACACAAACACAATAATTCCAACCATACCGATTGATACCATCTTATATTTTCTCATAGTATTGTCAATTATCACAACAAACCTCTTATTTAACATTGATAGAATTTGGCTATATGTTTATTCTCAAATCAAACCGATTATTCTATGTATTCAAAAGCGCCTAAATCCGGAATTCCATCTTTATCTAATGGATTATGATTCAAATCCACCTCGTAGCCCAAACCGATTCCTTGGTCAATGGCTGGACTGTCTTTTGCCAAACGATAATCCCCTTCACTGATATCAACGAAATGTGGGTCCGCAATCATTTCACCCGTTCCCAGCGGCTTGCCGCAAGGATCATCCGTGCTTCCGTCAGTACAGAAATACAGATTGTTTTCATGGATTACGCTATCATAATTCCCCACATCATAGGGTGCTGTTTTCAATACCTGAATGCCATTGGCTACAACAAAGATATTGTTTCTGACAATAAAATTTTCTTTCCTTATCGTAAATACCGTATTTACCGCTCCATTCAATGAGGGTTTTGTACGAATAACCGTATTGTTCTCTATCTTTGAATTTTTTCCACCCCAATAGAAAATAAATTGCTGGTAGTCATCACTTAAATTGTAATAAACATCAATATTATCTCCATCAACATTGGTTTCAATTTCCAGGAAGCCCATATTATCAAAGGATTGGTTGTGATGGATTTTAATGTCGTGAACCTGTGTACCAAAGTAGCGATCATCCAGTTCAATAAAACCGCCATCCGCTCCGAAGGTCCCACCCACATTCACATAGTTTATACAGCGGTTAAAGGAGATTTCATTGTAAGCATTTGCAATGACAATGCCTATAGGACCCCAGCCAGGTTCGTTGAGAAAGCGATTGCAATCTTTAAATGTATTATTTGTAACAAGACTGTGCTGTCCGACGATATTCACCCCAATGGGACAATCGATAAATTCACAATTCCTGATGGTTATATCATCGGCTCCCTTTTGAGTAAAGATCGCGCCAACTTCCAGAACCGCTTTGCCGGTTCGCAAATTCGCATCCGCACATTTTTCAAACGACAAACCGTCAATAACAATATGACTACCGCTGATTTGAAATACATTACCGTTCCGATCATTCTGATCGGGATTGCTGAATGACGGTAACGCTCCGACACCATAGCTGCCGATGATAATTGGTTTTTCTGCGGTACCCGAGGATGAAAAGAATATGCTTCCCTGAAAGGCTGAATTTTTTGCAAATAATATTTGATCGCCGGGTTGAAAAGTGAATTCTTCCAATTTTTTAAGGCTCTTCCAGGAAGAGCCCATCGATCGCCCGGAGTTGGCATCGTTGCCGGCCTGACTATCAATGTAATAGCAGTTTGCTTTGTTACTGCAGCCGGTTCCGAGACACAACACAAATAAGAGTGAAACGATCATCGAAAAACATACCGAATTTTTCACGATTTGCTTGCACTGAGTGGATTTAATAGATAATGTCATTCTTCCCTCCTGTGGATATTGTTTCCTATCATTCATTTTACTGCAAACGCATAGATCTTCGCATTCTGAAGTGTAAATCGGAGCCTAATCGTTTGTCCCTGCAAACGCGACAGATCATTGCCTTTTTTCCATTCCGGGTTCAATTGCAACTCGTTTACCGATTTGTATTTCCGGGCAGCCTTTCCCATAAAACCCCGAATCGGTCTGCCTTTCGCATCTAATACTTCGACCTGTACCCAACCTGAGCCGGCATCCACATTTACCTCTAAATTATCACCTTCAAGTATAAATGGTTTCGTAGTAATCACTCCTACTTTATCTCCGGCCTTTTGGCAAATGAAACGGTCCAGTGGAAGCTTGGCCAAACCAATTTTTCCAGTTTCCTTTTGGGCTTCTTTTGGTGCATGATGCTGAGCATACTGACCGGTATAGAAAATCAGATGCTCATCCCCAAGAGTAATGATCTGAGATGAAGGTTGAAGCATCGCTTTATCAAAACTGCCGTCGGGTCCACGTTCAATAAACGGCTGGTGAGTGTATATCCAGCTTTTGTCAAAATCATAGCCGTTCCGGCTGGTCCCGATATAATAATCAATCACATCTGCATCCGGACGTTTGTCAGGATCGGGTACTGCAACGCGCCCCTCACTGCCGGTCAAATTTCCCGCCGTCAATACATGCATCAGGCCAAAGTATATATTTTCATAGACCCAGATATTCATTGACTCCATCTGATATACCGGAACACCATTTTTTGTAACTCTTCCTTCAGGATCATCCACATTGATATTTGCCAGTGTCTTCCAGGCTGTGGGATATTCCTTCAGATCGTTGTTTTTATCATGAACCATAATCCGGGAGGATCGTGATTCTCCCAATCCGCCCATATCCCCGAGATCCGTGCGTGTGATTAACATATAGCGTTTGCCAATCGGATCCCACAGGATCTGGTTGAAGGTATCAGCAGCCCGGCCGGTCACGGAATTTCCATTGTTATAGCCGATCCAGTGAATACCGTCGGTCGAATGGGCGA
>NIVA01000141.1 GCA_002254335.1 Bacteroidetes bacterium 4572_114
TATGATCGTTCCATTAATGAATTTGCACATTTTGTAGTCGAACCCTATTATCAAAAACTTTATAATATCCCTGTTGTTGATGGTACTTCTTACTCTCTTATCAACCTCGACCAGGAATGGTTTGTGGATGATATCCTGATAAATACCGGCACCGGATACAATTATGGAATCGACCTGACCTTTGAAAGGTTTATGAACCGTGGTTTTTATTATCTCCTTTCTGCATCGTTCTTCGATTCAAAATATACAGGTGGTGATGGCATAGAAAGAGATGCAAAGTTTAATAAGGGATATGTTATAAACGTGCTGGGCGGAAAAGAGTGGCAGGTTGGCAAAGGCCACAAAAACATCATTAACCTCAACGGGCGCGTGGTCAAAACATGCCAGCGTGTGGACTGTACAGTTGGTCAATATTGTTGGCACAAAGGAATTTTATGGCTACAAATACAACCTTAAAACCGATGAAATTATAGATGACGAAGAGATGCTGATCTTCCCACAGATAAGTTATAAGATAGAGTTTTAGGGAAGTTTCAGGTTTCAGGTTTCAGGTTATGCTTGGCTTCCTTCGCTTTGTTCTTGGCTCTCTTCGCTTTTCGTTTCAGGTTTCAGGTTGTGCTTGGCTTCCTTCACCCGACACCCGGCATCCGACACCCGTCGTTTCGCAGGTTTCAAGTTTCAGGTTATGCTTGGCTTCCTTCGCTTTGCTCTTAGCCCTCTGCGCTTTGTGTTTCAGGTTTCGCGTTTCAAGTTGTCGATTATGAAGATGTTGACTGCCGAATGAAGACTGTTGACTTGTTCCAATCCGGAAAGTTTTCGGGACTGGAAGACATTGGAAAGTTAGTGAAATGAAAGGAGTGGGAGTAAAACTTTCCATCGTCCGCAGGACATGGAAACGTTAAAACCCTCTCGCTGTTTCGGGTTTCAAGTTTCAGGTTTCAAGTTTCGGGTTTCAGGTTTCAAGTTTCGGAAACCGAGACCTGGAAGGTTTGGCCGGTAAAAATGTTAGTCCCTTTGCTAAAAATTAAGTGTTTGGTAAGGATAAAACCTTCCAGGTCTTTCGTTGGCAGGTTTCGGGTTTCGGGAAACAAAGACCAAAAAAGTTTTGGTTTAATGATTATAAATGGATATGAAAACTATTGTAAGTAGTTATTGATACATAATATTAAATCCCTGAAAGGGCCTGTTCAAAAGCGAACCGGTTTTTAACAAAAAAAAATCAACATTTTTGTGGCCTTACTCATATTTTAGCGCATCCACAGGGTTGGAGGTTGCAGTTTTCAGGGCTTTTACCATTACCGTTACCACAGCTATAAGCAGCGACAATAATGCCGACCACACAAAAACCAAAAAGTCAGGATTGGTGCTGTAGGCAAAAGTTTCGAGCCAGTTCGTTAGAAAGTACCAGGCAGGAAACCAGGCAATAACATTTGCAATGGATACAAGGACAATAAATTCTTTGGAGAGTTTTCCAACGATACTCAGGACAGAAGCACCTAAAACTTTCCTGATCCCAATTTCCTTTGTGCGTTGTTCGGTGATGTAGGAGGCCAGGCCAAATAAACCCAGGGCCGCAATAATTACTGCTAAAATGGTAAACAAGGTAATAATCGTTCCGGTGTTCAACTCCTCGCGGTAAAGATTGTCGTAGGAGGTATCAAGAAAATGGTAATCCATGGGTACTGAAGGGATATGCCGGCCCCAGGTGTTTCGTACCATTGCAACGGTTTCTTTGGTGTTGCATGTGTTTAACTTTACAACAACGTACCTCACAAACATGGGGAAAATATGGACCAGCAATGGCTCCACCTCATGATGCAACGAAGCGTAATGAAAATCTTTGAGCACACCAACGATCTTACCTTTTTTTGGTTCTGGCAATCCATACAGGTATTCAAAATCATGGCCAACCGGCTGATCCAGTTCCAGTTCGCGTACTGCCGCTTCGTTTATCAAAAAGGCAGCCTCTTCATCCGTTGCATATTCCTCCGAAAAAGATCTTCCTTCACTAATCTTAAAGCGGAGGGTTTCTACAAGGCCGAAGCCCACCGACCATGTACGCATGCCAAAAACCCCATCATCATCTTCTTCACTTCCTTCCATATTTTGGGCTTCGTCCCCGGGGATCCTTACAGTAAGAAAAGGGATACGCTCGCCCGGGACATTGGATGAAGTGGCAACATTGATAATATCGGCATGGGCCAGCAATTCGTTTTTCATCACCTCCACCTTTTCAAGTGCCGCCCGGTCGGGGATTTGAATCACCATGACCTGCTCCTTGTCGAAGCCCGGCT
This sequence comes from Bacteroidetes bacterium 4572_114, assembly GCA_002254335.1. Lineage (GTDB taxonomy): Bacteria > Bacteroidota > Bacteroidia > Bacteroidales > 4484-276 > 4484-276. The sequence continues at coordinate 2,295 of NIVA01000141.1, forward strand.
TTTTGTTTTGGATAAAGTTAAGCTGCTTTTTTATGGTAAGGATGCTGATGATAAGAAATACGGATATTGCAAACTGAATGATGACCAAAGCCCTTCTGAGGTACAGTGAGCTTTTGTTCTCGGAACGAGTTAATGAGTTGCTTTTTAAAGTTTTAATAGTATTAAACCTCGACATAAAAACCGAAGGATAGGTGCCCGATAGAAACCCGACAACCACAACAACTACAATAACAAGGAATAAAAGTATAGGGTTTCCAATAAATGTCAATTCCAGATTTTTGCCCGTAAACTGGTTAAACTCATGCAAAACAAGTTCAACAATCAACAGGGCCATTACCATCGAAATTATGGTCATCGAAAAGGACTCGCCCATAAACTGGTTGAATATTTTCATCCGTGTGGCGCCCATAACTTTTCGCAGGCCCACCTCACGGCTCCGCCTGGCCGATTTGGCAGTGGCCAGGTTCATGTAGTTGAAACAGGCAATAATTAACACAAAAAGTGCAACCGCCGAAAATATCATCACAAAACGCATATCGCTGTTGGTACTGATCTCCTTTTCGGCATGGCCTTTTAAATGAATATCGGTAAGTGGCTGAAAAATCATCTCAACGGTGTAACCTTTCGGGATGTTGGAGCTGTCGCCGGCCACCACAAATCCATAGTGTTTATAAATATTTTGGTTTACTTTAAATTTTACCGCATCTGCAGTTTCCTTGTCCGGGAATTCAATATAGGAATAAAAAGTACTTGGCCCTTCTTTGTCCACACCATCCCATCTTGTACGGAGGTCATCAAGCGATATCAACAAATCGAACTGAAGATGGGAATTAAGTGGCGGATCGGCAATTACACCCGAAATGGCATAAACCCTGTCGTCAAGTTTGATGACCTCTCCAAGTGCATCTATTGTCCCAAAATATCTTTTTGCCGTAGAAACCGTCATAACGACTTTGTTTGGCCCGGCCAACATCTTTTTCGGGTTTCCTGTTATTACAGGATAATTAAAAATTTCGAAGAAAGTTGAATCGGCAAGAAGTACATTTTTTTCAGCAAAAACCGTTTCGCCCTTACGGAAGATCATAGGATTGTACGGACGGTTGATCTTTACCCCGTTAATGATTTCAGGATAACATTTAATAACCTCCGGTAAAAATGACCCCTGGGTTGCGGCCCAATGGCTGTCTTCGCCCTGACCTACCCAGTGAGGTTCCAGGCGGTAGATATTTTCGGCATTGTGGAATTGCTTATCGTAGGACAATTCATCCTGCACAAACAGAAATATGACAATACAGGTAGCAAGCCCCAAAGCCAACCCAAAGAGGTTGGTCAACGTGTAGCCTTTGTACCTGACAAAGTGCCTGAAAGTGGTTTTTAAAATATTGCCAAACATTTTTTCTAATAATTATCTTCAATCATTTGCCTTGTGTCATTTGCCTTGCGTCATTTGCTTTGCGTCATTTGTACTTCGTGCATCATTGTGCACCACAATATTTAATGACAATATATAATGGCTTAGTCCGGTCTAAAAAGCTGTCAAACAGTTATTTTCTAAATTAAACACTGAAGCTAAAGTATTATATGTCTGATTTATAGCCTAAACTGTCTGACAGCTATCCACACAAATATTTGCTTTTCAGACTAAACTCATGACTATTTAATGACAATTTAATGACCTTTCAATAACCTTTAAATAACCTTTCAATGACCTTTCAATGACCATTTAATCACCTTTCAATCACCATCAATAAATAATTTCTGCTTTCCGCCCCCTTTTCCAGGCCGGGTTAACAATTTGACCGTCGCGTACCGTCATTCTCAATAATATCATCGCAGTTAATATTCCAAGTATCAAAGTTATAACTGATGCCTCAACCCCGAATGACCCACCGGTAAGCCATGTTGGCCCGGTAATTTCAGGGCTTATCAACCCGTTAAAATCAATCCCCGATGTTGGGATGCCAAATACCGAAGCTTGTGCAAAATTCCACCCGAAGTGAATGCCCAAAACAAGCCATATCCTGCGTGTGAGCATAAATGCCACTGCAAGTAAAACCCCGGCTTCGACCGAAATAGCAATTGCTGACCACAATGTTGCATTGATATTGAATATATGGGCCAGCCCAAACAAAAATGCACTTACAATTATCGACAACCAACTTCCCAGAAATTCCTCGACCAGCTTAAAAATGATGAGCCGGAAAAGGACCTCCTCGAAAAAAGCACCTTCAGAAAATATAAAAAAACCTTTTGCCAGCAAGTTGATAGAGTTGAACTCAATAATTTTGTAATAACCGGGCACGATTAAAATAACAACTACAAGCGCGATCATGCTTGCGCCCACTACAATACCGGCAACAGTTTCTGTTAAGGACGCTGAAAAGGACAGTTCGTAAACCGGCCTTTTTTCGAAATGAAAAACATATAACCTGTAGGCATAATAACATGTGATGATAATCAGGATGGATTTTCCATATTTGAAGATGGTGGCAGCAGGCCCTTCAACCCCGGAAATCAGATAATTAACCAGGGAATCCACGGCGAACAAAAACGCTGATAACAGCAAAATTGCCATTATCATCCGCACCAGCGGGAACTGAAAAAATTTACCCGCCAGGCTATTGGGGATTATTGTCGATTGTAAATTCAATGCGCGGATCATCATTTTTTATCTCCCGGGCTTAATCTGCATGCTCAATTTTTCGCCTGAAAGTAAGCGGGATATTGTCATCTGTGGGTGCGCCAATTTCAATAAGTTCCCAGTCTTTGTCGTACTCTGCTATTTTATGTTTTATCACGGTAACTTTGTCGCCGGGCGGCACACCGGCACCCTCCCAGTCGATCAGTTCCACACGATATTGCATAGTTTTTCTTCGTCCATTTATGCTAATATCTATCTCAACATTTTGTTCCGGCTCAATGTCCGGGATCAGGATTACTATTTCTTTCATAATATTATTGATTTACCAAGTTTAATAACTGTTTTCATTTTTTATGCCAAATGCTTTATATAATTTGATTTCAAAGGTTTATGGATGACCTGAAAAAAAACAATTAAATGAAAGTGTACGAAATGGGCGAGGGTACTGTTCGTTAATGAACATTCCCTTAGCGACTTGAAGTCGCTTAGGGAATTAAATGTGGCAGGGATTGGAGTGGTAGCTTGTTGATCCCGATAGCTATCGGGAGGCGGCTGAAGTTTTTGTTGGTGGGCGGAGGCTGACGAATTCCGCACGTGCGGAACACGCACCACCTACAAAAACCAGCCGGCATGAGACAACTACAAACGGAAAGCCCGGTTTGAATTACCGTGGTGGTAGTTTTATGTGCCCGTACCACAAAGAAATTGAAAACGAATTGATAATCCGGGGCGTTTCCTACGAGATTATTGCCGACGTGCAGGCATCAGTGATCATTGCCGAAATTGGGAACCCCGAAATAAACCAGGATGAAGTGAAATTGCATACTGCGCCGAGGATTGCAATTTATTCGCCCAAAAACCGCCAGCCCTGGGACGATGCCGTTACCCTTGCCCTTACTTATGCCGAAATACCCTACGATGTGGTTTACGACCAGGAGATAATAGAAGGGAACCTGCCGCTTTACGACTGGCTGCACATGCACCATGAGGATTTTACCGGGCAATATGGTAAGTTCTGGCGTTCGTTCCGCAATGTGCCATGGTACCAGGAGGATGTGAGGATAAACGAGGAAAATGCACGGATGCTGGGATTTAACAAAGTGTCGCAGCTTAAGCTTGCCGTGGCCAAAAAAATACGTGATTTTGTGGCCGGTGGCGGATACCTCTTTTCGATGTGTTCGGCGCCCGACAGCTTTGATGTCGCCCTGGCCGCTGATGGTGTAGATATTGTTGACGTTATGTTTGATGGCGACCCGCCCGACCCTAACGCCCAGCAAAAACTGAATTATGGAAACTGTTTTGCCTTTACCGATTTTAGCATCGTTGCCAATCCGTATGAATACGAAATATCAAGCATTGATGTAACCGCTACACGGCCAAGGACAATTAAGGAAGGAATGGATTTCTTTACCCTGTTTGATTTTTCGGCCAAGTGGGACCCCGTGCCCACCATGCTTTGCCAAAACCACATGCAGGTAATCAAAGGTTTTATGGGCCAAACCACGGCCTTTAACAAAAATCAAATCAAATCGAATGTCCTGATAATGGGGGAATATAAAGCAGTGGGCGAGGCCCGCTACATACATGGTGATTACGGCAACGGGACTTTTACATTTTTTGGAGGCCACGACCCCGAAGACTACCGCCACCTCGTAGGCGATCCGCCAACCGACCTGAATTTATACCCTAACTCTCCCGGCTACAGGCTGATACTGAACAACGTATTGTTTCCGGCCGCAAAGAAGAAGAAGAGGAAAACTTAGGGGGATTTTAGGTTTCGGGTTTCAAGTTATCGATTACGAAGACTGTTGACTTTTTATTTGTTTCGGGTTTCAGGTTTTTATTTACGCTTGGCTTCCTTCACCCGACACCCGGCATCCGACACCCGTTGTCTCGCAGGTTTCAGGTTTCAAGTTCGTCCCACTAACATCGATCATCCGGTGTCCATCACCAGTCCTCTCTGACGTTTCCAAGTCCTACGGACTTTGGAAAGTCTTTTTCCCTGAATCCAACTCTATAGGTATTATTTTCCAACAACCTGAAACTTGAAATAAGTCGTTAACCAAAATCAAACCCAACTTGATGGGAAACTGAAACCCGAAACCCGAAACCTGCAACCCGAAACCCCCATTTTTAAAGGGAAAATTCGGAAATAAAAATAATTCTCAACAATAAAGTGTAATTTCGCCTTTAACATTTCATTAAAAATTAAAGCCGATGATGTGGTTTAATAAATTAATTGCTGCCCTTTTACCGCTGTT
>NIVA01000142.1 GCA_002254335.1 Bacteroidetes bacterium 4572_114
TCTTTCGATCACACTCCCAAGGCAGTACAGCGCAGACACTCTGATTCTGATTGTTCCCAAAAGTATTCCTGACAGATTTGTCGAACCGCTTACGGAAACACCTGAGTCAATTCAGGATACTTTCTGATAAATTCACCTTTTAAAACAATACCTGCATTGGGGAAGCTTCCAAAACCCTTGTTAATGTCGTTCCATATTTCATTATAAGAAATAATTGAAATATCAACTCCCATTCGCTGCATGGTTTTTATTGCATAGCTTGCTTCGGGTTCGCGCAAAATCGCCGTATCAGCCTTTCCCCTGATAAAATCCATAAATATTTGTTCGGGTCTTCCAAAGGGCTGGCCGTAAACAAAATTGAAGTCATTAATATTAAGCCCTTTTGCTTTAATAAGGTACTTTGTAATTTTAGCAGGGGGCGCTTCCTCGAACAGCGGTGTATGAATCTCCTTCCCTTTAATGTCGTCTAACTTATTTGCGACGTAACCCCTTGTTAAAATATAGAAATTATCCCATACAAACATTGCGGGGATTTTAATATCGCTGTCTTTTAATTTGGATGAAGTAATTAAAGCGGAAAAGCTGATATCCGCTTTCCCGTTTACAATCCATCCCAGATGTTTTTCGGTTTCTTCCCACACTTTAAGCTCTTTTATATTGATTGCCTTACGGATTTTATCAGATTGAAGCAACCTCATCATAACGGGATAGGCTACCGGCGTAGCCGACTGGATGACAACCGAGGGTTTTTCCGTGTCTGTTTTGCTTGTTCCGGTTTCTGATACTTTTTTATGGAAATACACCCATATTTCGTTTGGCGCTTTTTGCTCGGTTATGCTTTCGAAACCCATTTCACTGAGCATATTAATCATGGGAATTGGTTCAAACCGCTGTATTAAAATAAACCCGCTATCTTCATTAATTTCGTATGACTTTTTAATAATGATATCGAAAGGGTCGGTTTGCATTGCCCTTACATCCAATATCTCAAACTCCTCTTTTCGTTTTTTCCAATCAATTGCTTTTTCAATCGGTTTAGGATTGAAGATTGAAACCCGGTATTCCCTGTTTTTTTCAATATTTAATTTCAAACCCAGGCCAACCACTGTTTTAAGCAGTGCAACCGGTTTTTCAACCGAAATAACAACCAGATTTTCCTGCGGTTTGAGATTAGTTACTTTTTCAATAATTTCCGAAATAACATCATCGTTATAAATATATCGCCGGCTGTCTTCTTTCCATGTAATTTCTTCTCCAACAATTTCCTCCTCCTCTTCCTTAATCCCGGAAATACACTCCGGCATCCTCTCAAACAGTTTATCAGCAACTCCCAATGTTTGATTTAATGTATGAAGTATTTCGCAAACCGATAAACCTGATAACCTGGCAGCATCTTTAAAAGTGGCAAATCTGGCAACCGTATTATACAGTGCCGGATTTTGAAGTTTGTTGAATTTAGGCGAAAGACCAATCAGTACCGGTTTCAGCTGCGGATAAGTATCCAGAGTTGTTTTAATGATGGAATTTGACAGAACGGGTTCAATTTCGTCGGTTGATATCAAAGCTTCTTTTTTAGAAATGGCACCGACAGGACATACTTCCATTGCTTCCATGCACTTTGCTTCTTCCTCTTTATCAACAGGTTGTTTTTTAAGGAAAGCAATATTATCATCATTCATGTCAAAATTTGATTCGGCAACACCAACACATGCCTTGCAGCCGATGCATTCGTCCGAAACTTTAAATATTAGTTTTTTCATATCCCGATTAATGTAAAAATGTTAAATTATTCTTCTTTATCTATATCTATTTCGGAAATATCCAAAATAAATCCCTCCATTCCAACAATTTTATTTCCGATAAATATGGGATCTGCCGAAAGAATATGTTTTCCGACAGAGCCGTCTTTGCAACGGCGAATTGCCAGTTTCCCCGACAATGTTTCTCCGTTCATTACCTTTTTAAATGTATCTTCAAGCTGTCCTACCTCGGTGGGCCTTCGGGTAATGGTGTAGTGTTTACCTATAACCTCCTCTTTATTGTCATATTTATAAAGTTCGAGCCATGCTTCATTCACATCCGTAATTATTCCTTCTTCATTCAGCCTGTAATAACCTGCACCACTGTTTCTAACGGCATAATACATGTGCTCGGTCAGCTCTTCCGTTTCGCTAATATCAAGAATAAAACCTTCCATTCCGGTTATTTCACCTTCCTCAATTACAGGGTTAGCCGACAACAAATGTTTTCCTTTTGAACCATCCATACATTGTCTTGTTGCCGGAAGACCGGTAATGACTTCTCCGTTTAATACTCTTTTTACCAAATCATCAAGCTCTTTTAAATTCTTTTTATCCCTTGTAAACGAATAGTGCTTTCCGATAACCTTAGACCTGTCTTTACATTTAAACATTTTGAGCCAGGCTTCGTTGACGTCAATTATGTTACCCTCTTTATCAATTCTGTAATACCCGGCAGCACTTTCGTCCACGGCATGTTGTAAATGTTTTGTCCTCTCTTCTTTTTCATCAACATCCACAACTTCCCAACCGGTTAGCATGGCTTTAATACTTGATAAGGGAGTATCGCCGGTAGTTGTCAGGTAAACGTGAGCAATAACAAAAGCCAGCAAAGTGAATGCCCCGAATGTGTGAATTAGGGCAATTACCGACAAACCACTAACATTAACGGGGTTGTTGGGATAGATATAAAACATGTAAATAAACCCGGTTAATACCTGAACCGGTATTACAAGCAGTTTTAATCCGAGGTAAATAATCCTTTGCAAAGGATTAAATTTATTGTATATCGTTTTGTGTGTGGGGTGGGGAGCACCTTTAAAAATTCCGGTTATGTAGTATGATATTTGCGCTTTGATGAATTTGGTGGTTGGGATGTATTGTTTCCATTCGCCGGTTACAAAATGCCAGAAAATGGCAAACACTATTAACACAAGAAAAGCCCATGCTGCAATATCATGCCACCTGACTACATTTTCAAAGCCAAAAACCGAAAATGTACCATGGATCTCAAATCCTGTTAAAGCCAGAAAAAATATCAGCAATGCCTGGCTCCAGTGCCAAAACCTTTCAAACCCCCTGTATATGTATGTTCTTTTTTTCATTTCGATAAAATCTATTTTAAAATCCTTAATACAGCATGAATTACAACTCCGACAAAGGCAAAAAACATAAGTCCGAAACCCAGCCAGTCCAGAAAACTGCTGTAATCCCTTCCGGGCAGATAAAAATCAGTGAGCTTTGCCAGGCGACTGTTTCGCGAATGACAATCAGTGCATTGCAGGGACTTGCCCATTGGTGCTACCATGTGGTTGATGGGCCAGTACATCTCGGTTGGAGCAAAGGCATATTTCCCGCTATATGGCTGGTTCACGCTTTTCATTCCGGTTTCGGCAGCTTTATTCCAGTCAAAATTTTTCCAGTATGATGTACTGTCTTTCCCAAATAAATGAGGCAGGATCATTGTGTTATTAACCGGATCGTAAATCTGGCGGCCCGAATGTACTTTTACCGGAACAATCTTGGAATTTTTATCATGATAATTTCCAAGCAGGGTATTCAACTGAACAGGTTTAGTTGTATCCACTTTATCGCCGAGGACATAATGTTTAGCTTTTCCGTTAAACCACATATATTCAGGTTTCACATTATTCTTCCAAACAAATGAACCTTTTAAACTATGATAGATCATATTGCCGGCGCTGTCCTTTTTAATCAACACACTACCATCATCATTAAATTTACCGGCTGTTGACCAGTTCCAGTACATTTTGGTAGCGCTTACCTTGGCATATTCAGGAATATGACAGGTTTGGCAGGCAACCTTTTTGGTATGCTGATTAATAATTGTGTTTTTATGGGGTTGCCCGGTATGGCACCGTTCACACGAAACCCGGTTGGTATCTGCAGAAGCTATTGAATATAAATTTCCGGTAATATTGTGTCTTTCCGTTTTATGGCAATCAACACATTCCATATTGGCGCCATCCAACCCCATGTGAACGTCAACTTCTTTGGTTACTTGATTCATTTCGTTTGCAATATCACCATGTTTAACATTGTTACCGCCACCCCCAACAAAATGGCATGTGCCACAATTTTGTCTTGCAGGAGTACCAACATTTTGAGCAATTTTATTGTAATCGGGAGGATAAAAGGTTTTATTCCCAAACTTTTTTACCTCCTTTACAGGGTAGCCGGCGCCGGTAGGGAATTTCTTATAAGTTCCCGTGCGGTCATGACATACGATACAATCAATGTTCCTGCTATCGGTAAAATCAAAACTATGGTCTTTCCATCCGTAGCCTATATGACAGCTTGTGCATCGTGGCTCGTTGGATGAAATTCCGATACAAAAATTATTGATAATATTTTTCTTTCCAAGCTGTATAGTGTCTCCCGAATCGGTTCTATAATCCTTTGTCCAGTTCCAGTGAGATGATTTCATCACATCATGGCCTGTACGATTATGACATGATAAACATGCCTCGGTAACCTGCTGCGGTGTTTCAAATTTTTGTTGTAAAATTTCAAACTTGCTGTGGTTTACCTTTGGGATAGTATCTTTTTTATAATTAACCAATTTAACCTTATCTGCTTTTTGACTGTCTTTTATATTTTTTACATAAAAGTAACCTATAACCCAGGGAGTAATGATAGCAATAAATAAGATTAACAGTTTTATAAAATTTTTTTGTGATTGTTTTACCGTCAGCATTTTTTCGTTTTTATTAATAATTCCTCACGTCTATAGCTCACCTTTTTTATATGCATTATAAGCCTCTTTTACCGTCATATCGCCTGCACCAACTAAAATTTTTATACCGGTTTTTTCGAGTACTGCTGCTGCATTGCCACCGGGGCCGTTCCCTGTTATTAATATATCAGGATTAAACTCAAATAATTTTTGAGCTGTTTTAGGCCCAGCTCCATGTGCTTCATTGGCTGAATCCCGGTTATCATAATGTGTTAACTCTTCTTTTTCTTCATCATAGATCAGAAAATATTCTGTTCTTCCAAACCTTGGGTCCATTGGTGAATCCCATGTTTTTCCTTTTGTTGTGAATGCTATTTTCATCTGTTTATAATTTTATCCTGGGTTGTTAATTTTTAATCAAAATGTTTTTTTATTTCTTGTTTTAATTCGCCAAACCTGCTTTTGTCGCAATGTTGGGAATATATGCCGATGAAATCTTTTATTTTGTTTTTATAAAACAGAAAAACCAAAAAGGAATCAAAAAGGTGGTAATCACAATTATTTTTGATCTGTTCCATTCCTTTTTTAAACTGATTAAATTCAATCTGCTTTGGAATTTCAAAAAAGAACCGATGCTGGTTGCTTTCGTCCTGATAAACCCCCTTTTCAATGTTTATAAATGAGGTGTATTTTTTAAAAAATATAAAACTTGTATAAGCATCAACCTTTTTATCAGGATAAAACCGGCACATCCTGAAAACAGTTGATGCTTTTTTTAACAGGCAAATACAAATGCCTGTCGCTGACATGTTCTTTATTAGGCGGGAAATTGCTTTTTGCATAATAATATGGAGTCGGATCCGACTCAAGGATTAAATAATCCATTTTGTCACTTAAGGGCGACCTTGCTACTTCTAATTCAACCGAGAAGCAGGTTAGACCGTCAATATTTTGCATACCTGAGCTCTGCGAAGGAGAGTTAAATGTTTCCATGATTCATTTTTTTATATTTACAATATTTAATATATTATTCCAACTGTCTGTAATTAATTGTTTTAAACTGCCATTTGAATATTCAACGATGGTTTGACCGATGGTCATGGCTTTTGTGAAATCCTCATTGTATGGCAAGCTGGCTAAATGGACAATGTTCTCTTTTTCAAGAAAATTTTCTATTTCAACAGTTACTTTTTGGTTAATATCCGATTTGTTAATAATGCAACCGGCTTTAATATTGAATTTATTAACCAGTTCATAAACCCTTTTCAGATCATGCAACCCCGAAACCGACGGTTCGGTAACCAACACAACAAAGCTGGCTCCCGAAAGCGAAGATACTACCGGACAGCCAACACCGGGTGAACCATCAACAATGACAAAATCCTTTTGTTCTTCTTCGGCAATGTTTTTAGCTTCACTCTTGACTTTTGCAACCAGTTTACCCGAATTATCAGCCCCAATTCCCAATTTTGCGTGAACCATGGTGCTGCCTGTTTTGATATTTGAGATATACCATTTGCCAACATTCAGACTTTTATTAATTATTGCATTTGTAGGGCAAACACGGGCACAATACCCGCAACCTTCACAACTTAACGGGTCCACTATGTATCGGGTGTTTATGATCGGGATGGCATCAAAACGGCAAACATCGGCACACTTACCACATTTAATACATTGATCCTGCTTAATGTACGCCAATTCGCCACTGTAGAAATCTTCCGAATCCTGAAAGTCGGGCTCCAGTAATAAGTGCATATCGGCTGCATCCACATCACAATCGGCCACTATCACATCTTTACCACCAAGCATTGCAAAAGAGGCTGTTAAGGATGTTTTCCCGGTGCCGCCTTTCCCTGATATGATTACTATTTCCTTCATTTCCTGACCGTTGCCAGATTCGTTAAATATTCCATAATTAATTCCAGTTGCTTTTTCACTTCAGTAACCTTGCGGTAAATTAATTTCCCGTGAGAATACAATTCTGCAATATGCCGGTCGTTGGGTATTTTTGCCAGTAAAGGAATATTTTCATTTTCACAATAATTAATTACATCATCATTTCCAATACCATAGCGGTTAACAACCACACCGAAATTTTTTTCCAGCTCTTTCATGGTTTCCACTGCAAGTTTCAGGTCGTGAAGGCCAAAGGGAGTAGGTTCGGTAATCAGAATGACAAAATCGGCATCTTTTGTGGCTTCAATTACAGGGCAGGAAGTACCCGGCGGGGAGTCGTAAATCC
>NIVA01000015.1 GCA_002254335.1 Bacteroidetes bacterium 4572_114
TCTTTGAAAAAATTGTAGAATTATAAAATTATTTTTAAAAACAATTTTTTGCTTCATTTATATCTTCAAAAAATAGAATTTCTTGATATTCTAATCCATTTTTTGTTGTATGGCATCCTGAGTTTCGTTGCAACTGCTTAATATTATACAAAGAAGAAAAATAAGGGAACTTTGTTTTTTCATCTGTTTATATTTTAACCATAAAAGGCATAAAAGAACATATAAGAAAAATAATATAGCAACATAATCATGCTCCTGTGTGCCAATTTGCCTTGCCCTGTGTGTTTTATTTCCCTATATATCATAACAAAGCCTTAATGATTTGATTCAATACCTCCTCTTGTTTCTCTATTTCCAACAGCAACTTAAACTGTGTACGGCATCTGTCGAGATTATGGTTTTTGCGTGTTGTATTAAAATACACATCACCATTCAGGAAGTCGGTGAGAAAACGCAGCCCAATCATAAAGGTCATTATTTTCCCACCAAAAACCAGGTGGGCTTTTTCTGTTTCAGTAAGTACATCTTTCACGGCAATCCCTTTCAGGGTCTTCCTGTCTAACAATACATTGTTGATTTTCGTGTCGTTATGTGTTACCCTTATTGGTAACTTATTGCCTTCCAATAACTCTTTCAGGCTATCACTTAAATGCTCGTGTGATTTCACAAATTCTATTTCTGTTGTAGCAAATTGTTTGCGGTTTTGAGGGTTTTCTTCAAGGACATCCTTAAATGAATTCATCCTCATCTCAAGATTATGGAAATCTTTGATGACCGGATAGAAATCATCAGGGTCGAGATCGGCCAGATTTTCCTGAAAATACCCAAGTGCCTTTGCCGCTTCATAAGCAGTTTCAGGTTTTTCGGCCACATCAAAAGAGGTGCTGCCCGAAACGAAGTTCATCATCCGCCAATAATTCCCATCCTTATCTTTATAATGGTTGTCGCCATTATTGCACAAAATTATTTCCAAATCCCTAAACCTGTGATCATTGTTGGTCTTTTGCTTACTGTAAAGATGCTTCAATGCCTTGATGATATTCCGGTTCATCTCCCCGATATTTTTGAAGATGTTATGGTTTAACCGTTGCAGGATATACTTTTCAGCAGATGTTGTAACCAAATAGGTGTCGTTGATGTGGCCACTTCCATAAGGTTTTGCCTTGATAAAGTTACCTGTAATTGAGAAATTATTTGTGATTATTGCGAGTTCTTGTTGCTGCATCTTTATAAAATCAGACATTTATTATTTTGTGAAGTAAGTAACAGTATTTACCTTATCGTAAGTCCCACGTGTAAAATCAGGGACAACAATTGGCATGCTTTGGTTTTCGGTTGATATTTTTGAAAGTTCAATAATCGACGACCATTCAGCCGCATCATATACATCCTGGTCCAATGGCAGCCCGTTTCTGAGGCAGTAAATCAAACGATAGTCCATAATAAAATCCATGCCGCCATGGCCGCCAACTTCTTTTGCTTTTTCTTCAATATCTTTTACGATAGGATGGGCATAAACTTTTAAGAGGGAATCTAATTGGCTGTCGGGCAGAAAATGATGGGCATTTGGATCGAGGGCGATCCCTTTTTTAGGATATTTTTGGGCAAACCCCTTAGTCCCGCTCACAAGATGTAAACGGCTATATGGCCGGGGGCTGGTAACATCGTGCTGCAACATTATTGTTTTACCGTTTTTGGTTTTGATAAGTGATGTGTTGATGTCGCCCTTTTCATATGTCCTCTTTGCATAATCTGAACCTTCACCAAATTTTTCTATGGCATAGGCCGTCATCCCAAATTGACCGCTCGACATTGATGTTATGTAATCCATTTTATCTCCCCTGTGGATATTCATAATGTGGCAGATTGGGCCAAAACCATGTGTTGGATAAGTGTTGCCATCAGTTTTTTCAAGATGCTTCAACCGCCACATGTTCCAGTATCCATCCTCGTCAAAATTTAGCCATCTTAAATCATGGATATAAGCACCTTCACAATGGATGACTTCACCAAACAAACCCTGTTGGGCCATATTTAGGGTGGCGATTTCAAAAAAGTCGTAATTACAATTTTCTAATTGCATGCAGTGTTTTCGGGTTTTTTCGGCGGTGTTCACCAGTTGCCAACACTCATCAATCGTTAACGCTGCCGGTACTTCGGTGGCCACATGTTTGCCATGTTCCATTGCATAAACTGCTATTGGTGTGTGCAAATCCCAATGGGTGCAGACGTAAATTAAATCGATGTCATCCCTTTCGCAAATGGTTTTCCAATCGTCTGCCCCTGTGTAAACATCAGCTTTTGGCAGTCCCTTTTTCAGTAAGGTCTGCTGGCTTTTTTCTACATTTTCAGGAACAACGTCACACAGTGCCACAACCTTAACACCATCAATAAATGTGTAGCGGTAAACGGCGCCCGAACCCCTCATACCAAGCCCGATAAAAGCAATGCGGACTGTGTCAATTGGTTCGCACCTAAGTTCAATAACATCTTTCTGCCCTTCAGGCCGGTCGGGGACAGGGAATAAATCCTGAGCTTTAAATAAAGCATCGTTTGCTGATTTTTGATCAATATCAGTACCACAGGAGATGATTAAAGTTGTGAGGACTGCAAATAGTACAAATGAAATTTTTCTCATAATATGTTTTGTTTATTTTATCGACATCCATTCCTACTTTAGTGTTTGTCCATAATGTCAACGGTTTGTGATTTCAGATTAACGATTAACGACCCCGAAAGCTTTCGGGGATGATTTTTGATTTGTCTGGCGTTCACACATTTCTGAAATCAAAAATCGTTAATCATCAATCATCAATCAGTTTTATGGTACTTTATGGACAGACACAACTAACCCTATTCGTTTTTAATACACCTTACCGAAAATGCATTTTCAATATTTGTATGGCTTCTTTTTATATCAGCATGTCCGTACGAAAGTAACCTAAACCATGCACCGGAATTTTCTTTTTTGGTGGAAGACCAGAGATAATTGGCACACAGTTCCTTGTCGAAAACTTTGTCTTCGTGATATCGGATACCGGCCGGCATTGCACTGAACCCGTAAGAATTTGTTGCCCCAATATTTGGACCGTACCAATATTCGAAACCGATCTTCTTCATCATTCCCCCGGCATTGTAGCCCCTCCAGCCAATGGTATCCCAAATGGTATCATTTACCGGATGGAGACTGTCAAGTGCCCCCTCAAGTATGGTCCAGTCGGCATCGGTTGGGACGTGCCATCCATTGGGGCAAATCCCCTGACTTGTAGTATCGCTGTAATTCATTAACTCGTCCCAGGTGTACATCCCACCATATTTTTCGCAATTGGCAATTAGGTCTTTATAACAGTACTTTTCGATAGTATCGTTATTTTTCAGGGTGTCGTGGGATGGCAACCCTGTCCCAATGTTCAGGTTTTCCCGCATCCAGCATTGATCGCCAATTTTAATGGTGTTGTACGACTGGCCCCCGTATTCAACTTTCGGGATACCTTCGCATGGTGTACCATAATTTTCGTCAACAACCACCGGTGTAGCTTCATCTTCATCCTTGCATGAGGTGATCAGGTATAGGATAAAAAAGATAAATGCGCTGATCAGTAAGATTCTATTTTTAGTTTTCATTATTGTACTTTTTTAATTTAATACCAACTATGGGTTAAGTCTAAAAAGCCAGATTTTGCCGCTAAACTTGTCCGTCCATACGGATGTCTTTCAGTCATATGGATGCGCTAATATATTTTTCAAACTACCTTATGATCATGTGTTTGAAATAAATAAATTTCGTTAATTTTCAAAAACTTCATTTTTAGATCACTCCATCCACCAAACTTTAACCGTTGATAAATCGCCACCCATTTTGGCAACTTGCGCCGACCAGTTGATGGTATTATGTTCCGATTCGGAGGGCGGATAAGGGAGCCTGAAATAATCAAGTGGCCCTCCTTCACGGGGTGTTTGTTTGGTGCGGCGGGCCAGGCAAAATGCCTCCCAGGGTTGCCTGAATCCATCAACCCATCGCTGTGCATACAATAGCTCCAGTTTTTCTTCAACAAAAAATATTTTATTGGCAATGTCGTATGGATTGGTGAGTTCGTAGTTTGGATCGGTATAGAGCCAGATTGATGAATTATTTTTCAGGTTGTCCCAAAATTCCATCGAAGTAATTATTGCTTCGAAATATTCTGCAGAGCCTAAATCAGGGTCCTGTGGTAAGCCGATCCCCCGGAAATAGGCTTCAGATTTGATGAAGTAGTACTCTGCCCCGGTAAGTATAATTTCAGGTATATCGTTTTCGTCCCTGATCAAATAGTAGTTTAAAGGTGAATAAATACAGTCAGTCCCCTTGATGGTATAATTCAAATCGCGGTGCAGGCCGTAAGGGATACCTCCTGATGGCGGGGTGTTTGCGTTGGGTACCTGCGGATAAGCAACCCATTGGTTATCATTATTGGTTTCGAAAAACAGAAATGCCCTGGGGTCGAAAATGCCGGTGCCGTTTGTGCTGTCATTTTCCGACATTTGATCCCAGATAGTACTCCCCATGCGGAGGTGCTTGTGTTCGCGGAACGACCAGTTTGTGCTTTCGCGCAGCCAGCTTTGTTTTGATGGCAGCATCACCACATCTTCCCCCGGTTCGATAACAGGTAAATTATTTTCAATAATTTCCGTAATAATCGTGGCGGCAAGTTCCGGTTCTTTTTCAGCAATCCGCATGGCATGGCGCAACCTGAGCGAGTTGGCGAATTTAATCCACATCAGCAGGTTGCCATCAAACAGATTGTCGTAATAAGCAATACTGTAAAATGTGCCCCCTGTTGTGCTTACTGTTTCAAGGCTAATATTTTCGGCGGCCCATTTCAGCTCATCAA
This sequence comes from Bacteroidetes bacterium 4572_114, assembly GCA_002254335.1. Taxonomy (GTDB): domain Bacteria; phylum Bacteroidota; class Bacteroidia; order Bacteroidales; family 4484-276; genus 4484-276. The sequence goes on from NIVA01000015.1 coordinate 4,872, forward strand.
GCAAAAACAGGTAGATGTCCTCCTGGCTATCATATTTTGGGTGAAGATATTCAACCCCTTCATAACCACGCCCTGCCCCAAAAAATGGCATGTCACCAAAAAGATCGGTTACCCTGAAGGTTTTGTATGCCAATAAAATCTTTGCCATGCCCCTTACATTGTTCAGTGAATCGGGATGGCCCGGGTTTTCCATTTCATCCAACCTTTTCTCAATATCACGGATGTGCGCCAACGCAATGTAATAGTTCGACCAAATGTCTTCGGTGCCAATGCTCAGGTTCGACCAGGCTTCGCTGGTGAGTGCGGCCAATTGGGTTTGCTTGTACAATACTTCATTATGAACATAAAACTGTTCGTCCCATCCCAAACGCAGCGAGTTTACAACATTATTAAACAGCGGCCCAACATTAGTGATAGTGGTTGCATAGGGGTTTTTATTTATTTCATCAAAATCCTTTTCGCAGGAAACAAGCACTGCCAGGCCGCAAATCAGGAGGACATTTATTAATATTTTTTTCATCGTTATATTGTTTATCAGATGTTGGTATTTTTAAAAAGATGCAGTAATCCCAAATGAAATTGATCGCGTGCCGGGATACGATGCCCATTCCAGGCCCTGGGCATTTCCCGATCCCATTACACCTTCGGGGTTAATTTTGTTGGGCAGTGAGGAGTAGAAATAGAAAAGGTTGCGCCCCACGGCCGACAGGGTCAGAGTTTGGAAAATCCTGGTCTTTTCGATGACAGTTGCAGGTACTGTGAAGGTCAGTGAAATTTCGCGCATTTTCACCCATGAATTTTCGATAATGCCCGGTGTGGAAATAAATTTTCCCCAGCCACCGGCATTGGGCATGTATTTAAAGTAGTAATGCACTACCTTTTCGTTGGGCGTTCCATCTTCGTAAACACCCGGCAGGATGACCCCAACATTTCGTGTTATACCATCCGGATCGGTATAAGGCAGTCCTCCACCCTCACGTTCAAGCAGGGTTTCGGGTGCCTGGCCGGTTTGCAGGCCAATTACTTGTGACCCGGAATAAATATCACCGCCCCATTTGGTGTCCACCAACGTAGAAAGGGTGAAGCCTTTCCAGATTAAACGCATCGACCAGCCACCAATAAAATCAGGGGATGCATTCCCGATGGGTACCCTGTTTTCAGTAATTTTATATGTAGTGCCATCATCGCTAAGGATTGGTTGCCCGTTTTCGTGATACACATAATCATATCCCACAATAGTCCCGTATTCATCACCTTCGCGCACTGCAATGGCCGGGCCGTTCAATCCCCAGATATTGGCAAGTTCCAATGGCTCTGAACTTTCACCCAGGCTTATTACATAATTCCTGTTGCGGCTGAAGTTTATCCCGGTTTCAAAAACCAAATCCGGCTTGTTAAGTATTACATAATTTAAAATGATTTCAAAACCTTTGTTTTCGAGTTCGCCATTATTTATCACTATCCCGGTTGCGCCCGAGGATGTGGGCACGGGCAAAGTCAGGATTTGATTATCCGAATTAATATGATAATATGTAAAATCCAGGCTCAGGTGTTCGTTGAACATTCCGAGGGTAGTACCAAATTCGTATGATTTTGCCCTTTGGGGTGCAAGCTCAAGTGGGGGGATAGTTGGGTCGAGCTGCGAAGTTTGCGAATTTCCAAAGGTCCCTGAGTAATAAACAAAATCCAGTTGGTAGGGATAGGTGTCGGTTGCAGCAATGGCCAGCGAACCTTTTAGTTTCCAGAAATTTAGCAGCGATGATTTAAAACTAAATGCCTCGGTCGGGATAAAACTCATCGAAAGGGATGGGTAGAAATAGGAATTATTATTTGCCGGTAGGGTAGATGACCAGTCGTTTCTTCCTGTTAATTCCATAAATAAATAATTGTCCCAGCCCAGGTTTAGGAACGAAAACAGAGAATTGATGTCCTTGTCATTCCATGCTTCACGTCTGTTATCTGCCTGATATGTTATCTGTTCAGGATTTTCGAAATTGGATGAATTAAAAAGCCAGGGATCGATCCATTTGCCCGATTTGGCTTTGGTGCGGTAATATCTCCGCTGATAATGGGTTCCGCCCAACGACCATTTAACATCGAGTTTTGAGTCAAGAAAGTTATTTTTATGTGCTGTGATAAGGAAGTCGTTATTGATTACCTTCTGACGCGATAATTCACTTTCGTAATAACCGTCAAGGGTCCCTGTCAGGTCAGTAGGATTAAATCGTGTATCTCTATGGTCGGAGGTAAAATCAATCCCCAGGCGGCCCATGGCCGTGAGCCACGGGGTGATATTCCAGGACAGGCTGAATGAACCGATAAGTTTGTCGCGGGCAAGCGAAGTATTATTATTGTAAAACTCCCACCAGGTGTATGGCGAAATGTACCAAAAAGGGTAGTTGCCGCCCCATTCATTTCGAGTGCCATCAGGGTTTGCATAGTATTGTTCCTCGATCCCCTTCCAGCTTCGCGGCCAGGAATATAACGATCCTTTACTGAATGAGCTGTACGATTCGCCGATATTTGGGCTGTTAAGCCGGTTGAAATTTATGTAGGAGACAGCCACATCGGCCTTTAATGTTGATGAAATGTTAATATTGGAACCCAGGTTTATGGTTGTCTGGTCGTAATTACTGTTGGGGATGATGGGGGAGTGGTCGGTCCGTGTCATCGAAACCCTGATTGTGCCCAAATCACTGCCACCTGAAAACGACAGGTTGTGTGTGGCCGTGCTGCCATTGTCAAAATATAGTTTTATGTTGTCGGGTTGTGGAGACCAGGGGCGCATTTTCCCATCCCACCATTTCACCATCTGGCCCTCCATTTTCGGTCCCCATGAGGCTGCCGTGCCATAATATCCAAATAATTCAGAAGTTGGTTTGCCAAAGGGGCCATTGTTGGTGTGTGTTGAAGTTGGGTAAATATAAGTACCGGAACTGTCTTCCATAAATGCCGGCCCGGACAGGGTCAATGGCCCACCTGCACCATAGCTGTTTTGTACATCCCGGTAACGGTAAGGGTTAAGGATTTTATAGTTAAAGCAATAGTTGATGCCAACCCCTTTTTGCTTTTTTCCGCGTTTGGTTGTAATCAACACAACCCCGTTGGCACCTTTTGATCCGTAAAGTGCCGATGCCGTTGGGCCTTTTAAAATACTAACATCCTCAATGTCGGCCTGGTTGATGTTATTGATTGCCGATCCCCAGTCCTGGCCCCTGCCGATATTTGTCAACCCCGGTTCATTTTCAAGGGGCACGCCATCAACCACAATCAGCGGCTGGTTGTCGGTTGTAAGATTGTTGTTCCCTCTTATCACGATACGGGTTGTGCCCCCTTCTATGCCGTCAGGTTCTGAAATTTGTACCCCTGCCGACCTGCCACTCAATGCAGTGACCACATTTTGTGCATTCGACTTCTCTAATTCCGAACCCTCAAAACTTTGGGTGGTGTAACCAATTTCCCTTTTTTCGCGCTTGATGCCCAATGCAGTTACTACAACCTCCTCCAGGTGTTGGGCTTCGGGTACCAAAACCACATTTATCTGCGACCGTTCCCCAACCTGTTCTTCAACCTGAAAAAATCCCAAAAACTGATAAACCAAAGTGTCAGTGCGATTTAAGCCTGTAATAACATAGGTGCCGTTTACATCGGTGGTTATTCCCCGGTAAGTGTTTTTAACATAGACAGAAACTCCGGGCATTCCAATTCCATCTTCGGAAGAAGTAACTGTACCGGTGACAGTTAAGTCCTGCGCCGTTCCGGCCAGCGTACCAAGTATAAAAATTATCAATAAAAGTATTTTTCTGTTCATTGCTATGTTTTGGTTTTTAATTATCTTTTTTTTCAATAACTTACATGAACCCAGTCTATAAAGCCCTTTTTTGCCGCGAAACTTGTCCGTCCATACGGATGTCTTTCAGTCATATGGATGCGCTAATTTATTTTTCTAATTATCACATAATCACGTGTTTGAAAATAATAAAATTTCGCTAATTTTCAAAAACTTCGTTTTTAGACCGGATTCTTACATGATTAATAAATGCACCGCACGACCTGCGTTCGATTAATTTTACGGGCAACACAATTTGCTTCCGGTTTCCATTTGAATTATCATTGATGTTTTCGAGGAGGATGTTAAATGCGGTTTCGCCGATATTTTCTACAGGTTGGGCAATGGAAGTAATTGTTGGATAACTGAACCTGAACAAGTCAATGTCGTCGAAACTAATTAGTGCTACATCATGGGGGATACGGATATTCATTTCGTTGAGGCATTCAAGGCAGGCCACCGCAATCCTGTTGTTTGACGAAAAAATAGCATTGATGGACTGGGGCGGTTGCAACAATTCTATCAATACTTTGCGGACATCATCCAGTACAATGTTATAATTAACATCGCGGATTAGCTTTGAATTGACCCGGATATTGTATTTTTTTAGTGCTGCCCTGTAACCGGTTTCCCTGTCGTTGATCGTTTTGAGGTGTCCGGGCAAAATCCTTAAAAACCCAATTTTTTTGTACCCATTGTTTATCAGGTGTTCTGTTGCCATAAATGCCCCGCTGTAATTGTCCACGCCAACATAGTGCGCTGATATTTTAGGAAGCTGCCTGTCGATAAGTACAAATGGAAAATTCTCTTTTTTCAGTCGGAGAAATTCATGCGCATTGTCCTGCGATGTTGAAATAATTAACCCATCAACCTGGCGTACCCTGAGCATTTCTATCAGTTCAATTTCTTTTTGTGGATCCTCATCGGAGCTGCAAAATATGAGATTGTAGCCGTGCCGGTGAGCTACTTCTTCAATCCTTTTGGCGATTTTTGAATAAAATTTATTTGAAATATCAGCCACAATAAGGCCGATGGTTTTTGAGGAACCGAGCCGTAGCCCACGCGCAAGTAAATTGGGTTTGTAATTTAACTCCCTGGCTTTTTCGACAACCCTTTTTTGGGTATCGGCATTGATGCCCTTTGTGTTGCCATGGCCGTTTAAAACCAGAGAAACCAATGTTTTGGAAACATTCAAACTTTTGGCAATATCGTTGAGGGATGTTTTTTTCATTATTGTTGAAAATTACCTAAAACGATTTAGATTTATTTATTAGTCATTAAAAGTTTAAAATCAAATAGATAGCAAATCCGATGTCATAAAGGATGGCAAATGTAAATAGGATTATTGGTCAATGATTAAGTTTTATGAAATAATTATTAACAATTATGTTGATTACATGTAATTTAGAACCTTTAAACGTTTTATGTTTTTTCAGTAAGAATCCTGAAATATTATCTTTGTGGCATGTTAAATTATGGAGTTAAAATAGAAGAATAATTAATATGAAATATCATCTCATTACACTGGGGTGCCAAATGAATATGTCGGACAGCGAGCGGGTTAGGACAATCATCGAAACCCAGACCGGCTACCAGTGGACAGACAATGAAGACGAAGCAAATATGGTTGGCATCCTGGCCTGTTCGGTCAGGCAAAAGGCCATCGACAAGGTTTATTCCCGCATCCAAAAATGGAACAAATGGAAGAATAAAAAAAGCTTGCTCACTTTTATATCCGGCTGTATTTTGCCCAACGACCTTGAAAAGTTTTTAAAGCTTTTCGATATTGTTTTCAGGATGAGTGAACTGGAAAAACTTCCAGAAATAATCAGGCAATACGGTATAGTTACACCGGCATCCTTGCAAGTGGATTTTAAGGCAATGCCCGAAAACGAAAGCATCAACAGCTTTTGGAAGGTTGCGCCGCTATACAGTTCCGATTTCGAGGCTTTCGTCCCCATACAAAATGGCTGCGACAAATTCTGTACGTTTTGTGCCGTTCCCTATACCCGTGGCAGGGAGGTGTCGCGGCTTTCGGCAGAGATAGTTGGAGAGGTGCAACGCCTGATTGGACAAGGTTATAAATCCATCACGTTGTTGGGGCAAAATGTTAATTCGTATGGGTTGGATAAAAAAGGGGATGAGGTAAGTTTCCCAGGACTGTTAAGAAGGATTGGTGAAATGGGGAAGGCCCTCAACCAGGAATTTTGGGTTTATTTTACCTCACCGCACCCACGGGACATGACCGAAGATGTGATTGAAACCGTTTCGCAATACGATTGCCTGGCCGGGCAAATCCATATCCCAATCCAGTCGGGGGATGATGAAGTACTGAGGAGGATGAACCGCAAACACAATGTGGAGACCTATCGTAAGATTATCCATTCCATCAGGAAACACCTGCCGCAAGCCACTATTTTTACGGATATAATTGTTGGGTTCACCGGCGAAACGGACGAGCAATTTGAAAATACCCGCAAAGCCCTGAAGGAGTTTAATTACAACATGGCTTATATTGCGCAATATTCACCACGCCCCGGGGCAACCAGCTCACGTTGGGCCGACGACATATCACGGGAAGTAAAAAAAACACGCTACCATCAATTAAGCAACGACCTGCGAAAATGCTCTTCGGTACATAACCGAAATATGATAGGTAAAACTTACAGGGTTTTAGTTACCGGCCACGACCGGAAAGAGGGATATTTATCTGCCCTTACCGAAGGGAAGATTGTATGCCGGTTTGCATCGGATGATAAACAATTGATAGGGAAGTTTGCGGATTTGGAAATTACATCTTCGACAGATTTTTCGGTTGAGGGGAGGTTGGTTGAAGTTGGGGGATGAAACCTAACAGGTCTCCAAGACCTGTTAGGTTTTTCACTGGGGATGAAACCTAACAGGTTTTTAAAACCTGTTAGGTTTTGTAGAAATATGACAACGAAAAAAGTATCATTTATAACGTATTAAACCTAACAGGTCTCCAAGACCTGTTAGGTTTTTCCTCAAAACCCAATATTATGGCAGAAGTATTTGAACCAGGTTTTTTTTATCACGTTTACAATCGAGGAAACAACCAGGAGAATATCTTTATTGAAGAAAGAAATTACCCCTACTTTCTTGATTTGGTTTCAAAACATCTCACTCCTGTCGCAGAAATCTATTGTTACTGTTTGTTGAAAAATCATTTTCATTTCCTTTTGAGAATTAAAGACTTTGAGGATTTGCCAGACAAATTGATTTCCGAAAAAAACCGGTTACATCAACCGTTTTCAAATCTTTTTAATGCTTATACAAAAGCTATTAACAAGGCTTTTAATCGTACAGGAAGCCTTTTTCAGGAGCATTTAGATAGAATTAGGGTTACAGATGAATCATATTTGAAACACCTAATTGCTTATGTTCACCTAAATCCTGTTAAGCACGGATTTACAGATAATTTTAAAAACTATCAACACTCTTCTTTTAAATCGATTCTCTCTTCAAAACCAACGAAATTGAAAAGGGAAGAAGTAATTTCATTTTTCGATGATATTGAAAATTTCGTTTATTGGCATGATTTTAAGAAAATTAGGTTAGATGGAATAATAGGGGAAATTGAAAAGTTTGATTATTAACGTATAATTAAACCTAACAGGTCTCGAAGACCTGTTAGGTTTTTCACTGGAGATGAAACCTAACAGGTTTCTAAAACCTGTTAGGTTTTTGTAGAAATATGACAATGAAAAAAATAGCATTCAAAACATTAGGCTGCAGATTAAACCAATACGAAACCGATGCCCTGGCATCGCAGTTTGCCAAAAATGGTTATGAGGTGGTCGATTTTAACCAGCCGGCAGATGTGGTGGTGGTTAACACATGCACTGTTACAAACCAGAGCGATAGCAAATCGAACCAAACAATAAAACAAGCTGCAAAAAAGCACAAGGATGCCATGTTGGTGGTAACAGGCTGCATGGTGAACAACCATCGCGAAAAGCTGGAAAGCAACCGGCAGAATGTAACCTGGTTTGTGGACAATGCCCACAAAAGTTCAATTTTCTCGTTGGTTGACGGACATTATAAGGGTGAGGTCCTGCACCCCGAAAATGTTAACACCAATCTGTTTAACTATGAAGCGGCAAAAGATACTTTTCATACCCGTAGCTGGGTGAAGATACAGGATGGTTGTAATAATTTCTGTACGTTCTGCATCATCCCAAAAGTGCGCGGACGGGCCATAAGCCGGCCGGTTAACGAGGTGCTTGAAAACATCGGGCAGGTGGTTGGGTTTGGGTATAAGGAGATTGTGCTGACGGGGGTAAATATCGGGCGGTATGATCATGAAGGTAACAGTTTTGAAGATCTTGTAGAAAAAATCCTTGAATTGCCGGGCGATTTCCGGTTGCGCATCGGGTCGATTGAGCCGGAATGGTTTGGTGATAAATTATTTGAACTTTTTTCTCATCCAAAACTTACGCCCCATCTGCACATGTGCCTGCAAAGTGGTTCGGACAGGATATTATTGGCGATGCGCAGAATATATACTATTGGCAGTTTTAGGCAAATTGTTGAAAAACTCAGGGGCAGGTACCCCGGTTTTAATTTTACCACCGATATCATCGTGGGTTTTCCGGGAGAGACAGAAACGGATTTTCAGCAAAGCATCCAGCTTGTGCGGGATATGGGGTTTGGGCATATCCATACCTTTAAATATTCTATACGCAAAGGGACACGTGCCGAACGAATGCCTGATCATATCCCTGAAAAAGTTAAGACTGGCCGAAGTGAAGTGATACGCCAGCTTGCCGATGAGGAGAAACGTAAATACCGTTCATCAATGATTGGCAGGGGGCAAACTGTGTTGGTAGAAAAGATTGTAAATGGCATTGCCCGGGGATATGGCGAACATTATGTGCCTGTGAAGTTTCCGGCCCAAAACTCTATTGAAAATGAATTTGTTAAAGTGAAACTTGTTGGATTGGAAGAGGGGGAGGATCCGTTTTTGGTTGGGGAAGTTATTTGAGTTCAAAGTTTTAGGTTTCAGGTTTCAGGTTTTAAGTTGCGCTCGGCTTCCTTCACCTGACACCCGGCATCCGACACCCGTCCTTTGCAGGTTTCTGGTTATGCCGTGCATCCTTGGCTTTGTGCTTTTTTTTGGTGATACTGAAATCGAAAATTGTTGGTTTGACGGCATAGCTGTTCGATATTCAGTCAGTTAGTTAGTCAGGGCTTGACTTTAAGTCAAACCCTGACTTGGTTAGAAGTACTATTTATATTTCAGCAAGGTAGCCTCTACGCTTTTCATTTCAGTGTCTGAGGTTTTGCTCCCGCCACCTCCAATCCTGAGTTTTCCACCCTTGGAAACACCAGCACTGCCTTTGGTGTATCCCGTAGAGCGGATATTCACATCAGAAAATAAAATGGCATCTGCACCATGTTCACGGGCAACGGTTTCAATCTTTTTTTGAATGTAATCCAGATTTTTGCTGTAAGGCACTTCTGCCATTATTTTGCCCATTACCTCATATTTTTCAGGGACATCCTGTTGCCTGAAAAATATTTCGGGATTAGTGGTTGGCGGTGTGTAAGTTTTTCCTAAATAATCGAAGCTTGATTTGCTGCAGCCTCCAAGAATAACTATCAGAGACAGTACTACAATGGTTTGAAATGTTCTATTCATTATTATTATTTATTAATTTGTTTATTCAATAATCAGTTTAATCACCTCTACCATCTTACCTTTAGTAATCCTGGCAAAATAAAACCCGTTTTTCAGTTCTTGTTTGGTGCCGTCTTTTGGATCCCAATTTATTGATTGGCCGTTTGAGCTTTCAAATGTAGCAACATCGTTGCCAAGCATATCAAAAATGTTTATCAGTACCGATTTGCCGGGATCGTTATCAAAAGCAAAAGTAAATTCACCGGTTGAAGGGTTTGGATAGATATTCGTAAATCCTTCAGTTTGTGGTATATCATCATCAATACCAGTGTTGAGCCATTCTGGTTTTTCAATTTTAACTGTGGAATATAGGCGGTTTTCCCCACGTTCGAGGCTCAACGATTGATTGTTGGATGTAACATCTAATTCAGTTTGGGTAAAAAATTCGTACCAGGTCCCTGTGGCAGGCCAGTTAGGCTCAAGGGTTTCGGTTTCCATCCCAAAATTCCCAACCACCACAACATCCATTTCTGAATGACGCAGGACAATCACCTTTTCTTTGTTATAAACATCCAATGAAAAGTCGGTAGTTGCGAAAACATCATAATCGGCCCTAAGCTGGTTCAACGCTGCATAAACATGGAACAGGTACGCACGGCGCCAGTCATCAAGGTAATCCCATCTTGGGGGTTTTTCGCCGGTGCGCCCATTAAAATCAATAGAATAATCGTATCCCATTTCACCAAACTGCCATATCATTTTAGGACCCGGGATGGTCAGGAAGAAAGTGGCTGCAAGTGCTGCACGTTGCAGGCCAATTGTAGTATCCTGTACATTGTAACCACTTGTTGAGCGCCCGTAGGTTATATTTTTAAACATCATCCTTTCTTCATCGTGGCTCTCCATATAACCAACGACGTGTGGATCGTTCCATCCGCGTTTTTGGTAAGATATCCATTCGATATTCGATTTTCCATTATCGGTCCATCCCATCGACCCCTCGCAATAGTCATGGTTTAAGTTGCCCCACAACATCATTCCGCTGTTGGCAAGTACTGTTTCCTCAGAGTTGTCGGCGAAATGTTCAAGGATTACGTACGCATCCGGGTTTACCTCCCAAATTGCCGATGAGTAATCGTCCCAGATATCAATTCTTGACTGGTCGTATTGTCCCCAAAACCCCACATTGCCAACAGAATATGTTTGGGTAAACCCTTTGGAGAGGTCAAAACGAAAGCCATCGAAT
>NIVA01000143.1 GCA_002254335.1 Bacteroidetes bacterium 4572_114
TCCTGGTCAAACGTCACTTCCGGCCCTGTAAATATTCGGCCACACTCAAAGCGGCAATCGTGCCATCAGCCACAGCAGTTGTTACCTGTCTGTATTTTTTAACAATACAATCGCCGGCAGCATGTACGCCCGGGATATTTGTTTTCATATCGGCATCAACAATAATTTCATTCCGTCCGTTAAGTTCAACTATACTTTTGAACGGTTCAGTATTAGGCTGATAGCCCACAAAAATAAAAACCCCGTCAACTCCTATTTCCGACATTTTTCCGGTGGGCAGATGCTCTACAGTTACTTTCTCTAAATTGCGGCTACCATAAAACCCCCTTAATTCAGATTCCATTATAAATTCAATTTTAGGGTTGTTTTCAGCTTCCTGCACAGCAAGTTCAAATGCCTGGAAATGGTCGAATTGATGGACAACGGTAACCTTTGTGGCATACTTTGTAAGTGCAACCGCCTCTTCGAGGGCTGAATTTCCGCCCCCAACAACAATAAGTTCTTTGCCCGTAAAAAAATCACCATCACAAGTGGCACAATACGAAACACCCTTTCCTTTAAAATCTTCCTCACCGGTAATATTTAGCGAACGTGGTTTGCCCCCCGGTGCAAGTATCACAGATTTTGCCTGAAACCTGCGGCCATCTTTCAGTTCAACAGTTTTAAGCGGCCCCTCCAATTGTAAACTTTCAATTTTTACGTTCGGTTTAATTTTACAGCCAAAATCTTTGGCCTGCTTTTTCATGGTGTTGGCAACTACATAACCTTTGGTCAACCCTACACCAGGATAGTTTGCTATTTCATCGGTCAAAATCATTTGCCCGCCAATAACCCCCTCGTTAAGGATAATGGTATTTAGTTTGGCCCGCGAAGAGTAGATTCCGGCCGTTAAACCGGCGGCCCCGGCGCCCAATATCATTACATCAAAAACTTCGTCCATTTTTTAAATGATTAAATGATTAAATGCTAAAATGATTAAATGCAAGAATGAAAATAATGACTTCAACTTATGTACCATTTATCGTAACATTAAGTTAAGCTTTCCTGCATTTTCTCATTATTCCTATTTCAGTATTAGGTATGAACCTGGTATAGAAAGACCTAACAGGTTTGATTTATTAATTCCCTAAAAGTTTTATTATCTAACAAGTAATTAATTAAAATATTCGTCAAGGATTGATGTAATTTGCTCACGGTTTTGGATACTGGTCGTAGCTTCGACCATTTTACCATTTTTATAATAAACCGTAAATGGAAGTCCCATAAACCCCTGGCACATTGGCGCATTACGTATAGGTGTTGCTTCCGGAGTATCAAATCCCATGGTGTAAAATTTAATATTTGGCCGTTCTTCTTCCAGTTCTTCCATATCATCGTAAACCGGTAGGCACATTGGCCCCATACGTCCGCAACAAACCATTACATTTTCGTTTTCGTTGATAATTTTCTCCAATTCTGCCGCTGTTTCAATCTCGTGAACAGCTGTTTGTAACATTTTCATACCTTTTACTTTTGAATTATTTATTTCTGTTTTTTATTAATTTTATTCATGTCCGGCCATTATTTCCGAAATAATTTTTTTATCCGATTTTAATGTACCGTTTAAATAGTCCAGGATAATTTCCCGTGGCGAACCTCTTTTAATGCCTACATACAAATTGATTTTATAACCCGCAAACAGTTCGATGATACGCTTGTCCACTTTATATGCAATTACGTCTGTTATTCCCTGGCTTACAACCCACGGCAACAACATGGCTATTTCCTTTACTGAAGGTTCTTTAATTTCATTCCGTTTAATTTGTACCCCTTCAATTTCAAATATTTCATAGTGGTTACACTGAGCAAAAAACTCGCTTAATTTCCCATTTACCACCGGAATTGCTACCCGTTTCATTTTACCTGTTTTTTAGTTTGCAAAAGTATTTGCGAATAAAAGATTGGGCAAGAAAAACCTATTGGGAAAAGCGGCAGGCTTGCATGAAAAATTATAGTGATTTTACTATGAAAATATAGTTAGGGGGATTTGGTATTTTTCATAAAGAGCAAAAAGTAGTTTATCTTTTTTATATGATTTCCAAAAAACCTTATTTTAATTTCTTTAAAGTATGGATAATCAATCCCTCAAACAACGCACAGAAAAACCGAAGCCCATAGTGTAGTAGCTCATGGTTGCATCGTCACTGTCACTTTCTAGTAGCAGGTACCAGGCGTCTATCATTGAGTCCTTAGTAGAACTCCAAAAGAAGCCGTAGTAGCCAAGGTGGAGGAACAAACCATTGGTGCCGATGCCACGGCCGCCACCCGGAAGGCCTGAAAAGCTACTGCTATTAGTTGCGCCTGTGTTAGGATTGTACCAGCGGGGATGCGGGTCCGGTTCTGTGCGGGTGCTTTTCATTTTGCCGCCGGCAACACTTGTGCCTCCAAGATAATCGGTTAATGCAGTCCACTCGGCATCCGTGGGCAAATGCCAACCGGCCGGGCATGCAACAAGAGATGCAGGCCAGTTGTAAAGCGCCCCGTAATTTTGGTAATTATCGGTTGCTTTGGCTACGGCAACATTGGTTCCCTGGTAATTAAAAACATAATAATAGGGGTTAGTATTATTGCCCTGTGAAGATGGGCTTACAGTTGGTAAATATGCAAGGTTATCGGCCATCCAGCACTGTTCATCTATTTGTACGGTTTCATAAGTTTGCCCATCGCGGTTATCGGTAATAGGTAGTCCGCATTTCCATATTATTGTAGCAAATAAGTTACCTGATGTATCAACTGAAACATTGTGTGCATTTCCATTCTCATCAGTTAATGTAAGTGAACCTGAATTTAATGAGTAGGGAACGCTTAAAAGTTGCGAAACCCCCATGAGTTGATAATTTGTACCACTATTCTCGTCCAGCTCTAATTTTATGAAATAATCGGCTACGCCCCAGGGAATGTCTTCGAAAGTACCGGTAAGCACAAGACCGGGGTTTCCGATTTCGAGCCTGAACAGGCCCATGTTGTTGGTTGTTACACTGTGCGCTTCGCTGTACACAACATCGCCGGAAGCACTTTGGGCGAGGATGGAGATTTTAACTGAGATATCCTGGTTAATGATTGGTCCGCCATCAACGTTTCGGGCTACTGCCTGGTAATTGATACCCTGTGGGGTTTGGGCCATCGTGACCAAACCGAGGATAATGATTGTGAAGATAAATGTAAATTTCTTCATTGAGGCTGAGATTTGATGATTATTGGTAAATGAATTTGTTTGCTAAGTTATGAAAAAATTTAACATTTCACGGGATTGTAGTCACGGCTAAATAATTTTTTGATATGCTGGATTCTTTCTTTGCGTTGTTTTGCGATTTTCTTTGTTAACTTTGCGTGAATTTGAGTAATAACAACAGTAAGTATTTTATCCATCAGCACATCAAAATAATATTTAGCCGTTCTCCCCTAATTAAAAATAAATATTTTTGCTGCAATAACAGAAGATATAATAAAAATAACATTGAAGAATTCTAATAAAAATAATTCGGATAGTATCATAAACACTTCAGGTTGTTTTCAGACACTGGATTCAAAGGATTTGGAGTTTCTTAATAATAACAAAACCCAAATCACATATTTAAAAGGGGAAACTATATTCAAGCAGGGAGCTTTTGCCCCCCATGTGTTGTATGTAAATAGTGGCTTAATCAGGGTTTACCTTCAAACCGGAAGCAGCAAGCAAATTAATATCCGCCTTGTAAATCGGGGTAATTTCATAGTTTTTTCTTCAATTTTTGATGAAAACATTTATACCTATTCAGCGGCAGCATTAAAAGATTCTACTATTTGTATGATCGACAAAGAGGCACTGAAGCAATTGTTGTTGAAGAACCCTGAATTTGCAATGCGTATTACATCAAAAAATTACCAGAATGAAAGCAGGTATTTAGAAATAATTACCAATGTTTCGTATAAACAAATGAGGGGCAAACTGGCTTCAGCCTTATTGTATTTGTCTGCCGATAAGTTTTCGGGTGAAGATATTTATCAGTATTTAACACGACAGGATATCGCGGATTTTGCTTCTATTACCGTTGAAAGTGCCATTAAATTCATAAAGGAATTTGAGAAAGAGGGGATACTGTTTCTTGATGGTAAAAAAATAACAATCCGAAATATTGAAGCATTGGCAGAAATTAATTTGAGGGGTTGAAAAATTCAAAGTCCCTGGTAGTTGTTCAGTTAATTAGATGATGAAAATCGATATATCCACAAACTGAATTCTGACAACAAAACACCCTTAACACATTAGCATTCACAGCTTTTTTAAGGGCCTAATACAAAAATCCAAACAACCACAAAGGGATAATATTATCTGGGCCAATTTCGATATTATCTTTTACGATATAAGAATTTTCAATATTTTTTATCTGTTTCTGTTGTTTGTTTTTGCCACCCATTTCAAATGTATAGCAATCATCAATAATAAAATCTGCATGTTTTGAAATATTGACTTTATAATTTATGTCAGTTTGATTAAAAAAAAATGTCTCCCGAAGGTTGCCGACATTTGGGTTATTATCGGCCATGTTATACATCAAATTCGTATTTTCCAAATATACCTTTTCAGGCTTGTTCATACTGTTTATCCCCTTATCCGGAACATATAGCATCGAAAGCAATTTAGCATCGGCAAGATATTTCAGGTACGTTTTCATAGTATTTAAACTAATGCCCGTTCGTTGGCTCAAAACATTCATGTTGGGTTTGAAGGGAACAGAACGGCTAATGATTTTTAAAAGTTTTTTCAGGTAAATAATGCCGGATATTTGAATTTTTTCAAATTGTGGGATGTCAACTTCCAGGACAGTTAAAATAGTTTCGTACAGCTTTTGGTGGAACGATTTTATATTTTCCAGGTAAAACGGGTAATATCCATAATTCAAATAATTGTCGAAATAAGCCAGAGGTTTGATGTCGTTTATAATATTCATGGCAATTTCGATATGATTATGGATGATATCATCAAGGCTGTAAATTGGAAATTCAGTTTTGCTTTGGAAAGATAAAAATTCCCTGAAAGATAAACCCGGCATTTGATACATAACCGCCCGGCGGCTAAGGTCAACTTTTGCTTTGCGCAAATGAAGCAGCGACGAACCCGTGAAAATAACTTTCAGCCCGGGCATATCATCATATATGTTTTTTAGTTCAACAGCCCAACCGGGGCAGCGGTGCACTTCGTCCATTGCCAATAGTTTTCCGCCTTTTTTATAAAAAACATCTGCAAGGTCGTAGGGCCTGGTTTCTGCAAAATACAAACTATCAAGGCTCACGTACAAAACCTCGTTATTGGGTTTGTAGTTTTGTTTGATGTGTTGTAACAAAAGGGTGGTCTTGCCCACGCCACGGCTTCCTTTTATGCCAATAAACCTATTGGACCAGTCGATGGTATTAATAAAAAGACACATTATGTACACAAATGTGTCAATACGTTGATGTTTTTTAGATTTTTTTTTAGTATTGTTTAAAAGAACAGGTTTTTTGTTACAGGCATCTCCATGGAAAAACCTGTTAGATATCGTATGGCATCCCGCTGCATTATAATATTCTCATCTTTGAAAGATTAGTAAAATCAATACT
>NIVA01000144.1 GCA_002254335.1 Bacteroidetes bacterium 4572_114
TGTAAGAATGGAAGAATGGAAAAATGGAGTGATGGAGTATTGGAGTAATGGAGTAATGGAGTAGTGGAGTATTGGAGTATTGGAGTATTGGAAAAAATCAGGGGTTTGGAATTATTGCAACTACTTTTTATGTGTCCGGTCTAAAAACGGAGTTTTTGAAAATTAGCGAAATTTTGTTGTTTTCAACCAAATGATTATAAAGTAATTAGAAAAATAAATTAGCGCATCCATATGACTGAAAGGCATCTGTATGGACGGACAAGTTTCGCGGCAAAATATGGCTTTTTAGCCCGGACTCTTTTATCTTTCCACAAAGCAGTAGTCATTCTAAAATTTTTACTTTTGGCAAGATTTAATTTTAACCAATATATAAATGAAACATCTCAGCTTATTTGCCTTTATCATTTTATTAAGTCTTAGGATTTTTTCGCAGGCCGCGCCATCTTATTATTTTGTGATGCTCAACACCAATCACAACAAGCCAAAACTCAGTGAAGAGGAAGTAAATAGAATCCAGGTTGCCCATTTGGCCAATATGGATAGTTTGGCAAATATTGGTCAATTGGTGGCCACTGGCCCGTTTCATGGGGGAGGGGGATTGTTCATATTTAGGGCAGGGTCGCTTGAATCTGTTGATAAAATGCTGAAATCCGATCCTGCCGTAAAAGCCAATAGGTTCACAACTGAATTATACCCATTACAAATGATACTTGGTTCGGTATGCCCGCAAAAGGATGATTATGAGATGGCAGAATACCAGTTTATAAAATATAGTCCGGTTGCCGAAAAAATCAACGGTGCAAGCGAAAAGAAATATTCGAAATTAAATACAAGGCACACCAAGTTTTTTACGGAGAACATTTTTTCCATCCGTTTGATCGCTGCCGGTAATTTTGGGTCGTCCAACGGGGGCTTCCTGATTACCGAAAAAATAGATGAAGAAAAACTTGAGCGGTTGTTGATGTACGATCCCTGGGTTAAATCAGGATATTTTACCAGTACGTTGAAAGTTTTATGGATCGCAGAAGGCTCTTTTTGTGAAAATGACAATTAATTGTGAAAGCCAAAATTCAAAGCTAAAATTGAGTCCGGTCTAAAAACGAAGTTTTTGAAAATTAGCGAAATTTTACATTTTACAAACACATGTTTATAAGCTATTTAAAAAAGTTTATTAGCGCATTAGCGGCTAAATATGGCTTTTTTGACCGGACTCAAAATTCAAATACATAATACTTGTAGTGTGTAACTTTAAGGATAACTGTCTGACAGCTTTTTTATCGGTTTAAAAGCCGATAAATATCCTTTATTGGTTTAAGGACCGATAATTCTTTTATTTTTGCGATAAACATTGAAGGTATTGGACTGAAAATTCTGAAATTCTAAAAATAATTATTATGGTGTTAAATTACTTATGGATAGCTTTTTTTATGATTGCCTTTGTTGTAGGGCTGGTCAAGTTGATATTTTTTGGGGACGTAGAAGTTTTCCCGGCAATGATGGGCAGTACATTTGATATGGCCAAGATGGGGTTTGAAATTTCGCTGTGGCTCACCGGTGTGATGACCTTATGGCTTGGGATAATGAAGGTTGGCGAAAAAGGTGGTGTGATAAGGGTGATGGCACGTTTTGTAGGGCCACTTTTCCAAAAGCTGTTTCCTGATATCCCAAAAGATCACCCTGCTTCCGGTTCGATACTTATGAACCTGGCCGCAAATATGCTCGGGCTTGACAATGCCGCAACCCCCCTTGGGTTAAAAGCTATGACACAATTACAGGAATTGAACAAGGAAAAAGACACTGCTTCAAATTCCATGATCATGTTCCTTGTGTTGAATACATCGGGCCTTACCCTCATACCGGTCAGCATCATGGTTTACCGTTCGCAATTGGGCGCTGCCGATCCATCTGATATTTTTATCCCGATTTTGCTCACCACCTTTTTTTCTACACTGGCCGGTATTATTACAGTTTCTTTATATCAGGGGTTAAACCTGTTTAATAAAGTTGTCCTCTCTTATCTCGGTGGGTTTACCCTCCTTGTTTCAGCTATAATCTGGTACTTTTCTATTCTTCCACAAGAGCAAATTGGTGTAATTTCTTCAGTCGCCAGTAATATTATTTTGTTTTCAATTATCGTATCTTTCATAGGCCTCGCGGTCTATAAGAAAGTGAATGTTTACGAAGCGTTTATCGATGGGGCAAAAGACGGGTTTGGTATTGCTGTTAAAATTATCCCCTACCTTGTGGCAATTTTGGTCGCCATTGGTGTGTTCCGCACATCGGGGGCAATGGATTTTGTGGTAAATGGAATAGGTTGGATATTTGCCTACCTGGGCACGAACACCGATTTTGTCCCGGCCCTGCCCACTGCGTTTATGAAACCGCTTAGTGGCGCCGGTGCCCGCGGAATGATGGTGGATGCCATGAACAGTTTCGGTGCAGATTCTTTTGTTGGGCGGTTGGCATCAACTTTTCAGGGATCCACCGATACCACATTTTATGTGTTGGCCGTCTATTTTGGTTCGGTGGGGATTAAAAAAGTACGCTACGCCGTTACCTGTGGGCTGATTGCCGATTTCTTCGGTATAGTTGCGGCCATATTTATTGCTTATCTGTTTTTTCATTGATATCCTTATTTTTGCCCAAAATATAAAACAGTCAAATTATGTCAAAATTCAAATGGTTACCTTACCTGTTTATTATAGCTTTATTTTTAGGTTGCTCATCCGGAAAGCAATTGACCCAGATACAGGAATCTGCCCACACAAGTTTTGATGCTGGGAATTATGCTGAGGCTTTATCTCAATATGAAAGTATCATTGCCAATTACGAAAGCCTGGGGAAGTCAACAGAGTGTCAGGTTTATACACAGGCTGGCATATCAGCCCTCAACCTTGATCAGACCAATAAAGCACTTGATTATCTGAAGAAAGCTACTTACACACCCTTTGCTGATGAAAATACTTATGCTGCCATGGCCGGGGCTTACCGTAATATCGACAACCTCAGTCTTGAGATCGAAGCTTTGGAAGATTATGTTAAAAAGTATCCTGATGGCACTGACGCAATGCAAATGAAGATACGCCTGTTTGAAACTTATGTGGAGAGTGAAAACTGGGACCTGGCTTTTGGGCTGTGGCCTGAGATTGAGCCTCAGGTAAAGGTTGAGATAAAACAAATAGAAAATTATTACAAGGTTAATGAGGCCTTGGGGAACCTGGATAAAGTAGAGGGCCTGGCTGATCAGCTACTTGAAATGAATGATGAAAATGTGATTGGTTTGGAGTTTATGGCAAAAAAATATTACAACATTGCCGAAAATCGCTATAACGCCGAAATGGAGGCTTATGAGAAAAAGAAAACCCGGAAACAGTATGCGAAACTTCTAAAAGCACTGGATGTTGTAACAGAGAATTTTAAAATTTCATTAGGCTATTTTGAAACACTTTACAAATTAAACCCACTTCCAGCCTATGCCAACTATATGGGAAATATTTATGTCCGTTTCAACGATCAGGAGAAGGCAGATTATTATCATAACTTAGGGCAGAGAAAGTAGGTGCAACGTTCTTTGTCGGGTTCATTTTATTCCCTTAGCGATTCAAGGTCGCTTAGGGAATTAGAAGCGACCACGATGGCCTCGTACTCATAGCTAAAGGGGCCGGGATTGGAGTGGCATCCCCATACGGGTAAACCTCGCGTCATGGCGGCTAAAAAATTTATTTATTTAATCAAGAAAAACATGAAATGGTTTACAAAAAAGTACAGGCCACACCGCGCCCACAAGAGAGGATTTTTTTTTAAAACCTTGCTCAGGAGTTTGGGTATTGGAAAAAAAAGGCATCATAAACACATTTCTAAGTCGGGGGTTAGCCCGGTAGTTGTACAGCCCCAACAGAAAAAACACCATAAATCGAAACACAAGCACCGAGGGTTTTATTTCATCATGAGGCTGTTTAAAAGGCGTCCCCATCGCAAATCCAGGAGCAGCTATACAATTATACAGGAACTGGAACGTCATCCAATTCCTGTGCCCCGTGAAGGCAAATACAATGAATTTGGCCATGAAAAGCCCTCGGGGAGAAGAAGTGGGAAACACAAAAGGACTGCCCGCCCATCCAAAAATTATGAAAAAAGAGAGGGGTTAAAAATACGATGGACAAGGGCATGGCAGAATGCATTTTATTTCCTCAACCTGCGTAGCCAACCCTATGACTCCTTCATGAGGGACCCCAATGATATCAATGCCAAAAAGCAGGTGATGCCGATACGCAAAATTGCGGTTTATATTTTCAATTCCACCGTACTGTTCCTTATATCTTACATTGTGGCCTACATTACCTATCAACTAATTGTAATTTTTGTGGCCTCATTTTTTGGCATCGATTCGGTGTTGTACTACTATGAAGTTCTTTTTCCAATTGGGAATTATGGTTCGTTGTGGACGCGGTTTAATATTATAATGATCACCATCTCCGGGCCGCTTGTGTCCTTGATCCTGGGGTTGGTTTACTTCAGGTTTTTTTTGCGCCGGGAAGGGATTGGCCCAATGGCCAAATTGTTTTTTTGGTGGCTCTCGTTTCACTCGTTCAGTATGTTTTTTGGGGCTTATGTTGCCGGGGTCATCACCGTCCAGGGGTTTGGCTTCGCAACCGGCTGGTTGTTCCTGCCGGTATTTATAAAATTCCTCGTGGCTTTGGGCTCTTTATTTGTCCTGATGGTGATTGGTTATTATGCCACAAAGCCATTGCTCGAAACATCCAATTCATTAAGGCACATCATCCGTGGCAACAGGGGCTATTTTATATTGACCCAGGCAGTAGTCCCTTGGTTTCTTGGGAGTTTGATCCTTTTTTTAATCAAAATCCCGGATAAGAACCCGCAACATGAAAATATTATTGTTTACGATTTAATCATTATTGCCTCCCTTGTTTTTGCCATCATACCTACTTTTTTCAACAAGAAGGCAAAACCGCGCAACAAGCTGTTTAAATCCAGAAAGCGGATGAAATTTGTATGGGTTTACATGCTGGTGGCCATCTTACTGATTGTAGCCTACCGGCTGGGCCTCGACAACGGGTTGCATTTTGTTATTCGAATTTTGGTAAATATTACTCCCTATGGTTGATGGCCTTGATCCTTTGTGTATGAACCGGGAGGCGTTGATGCTACAAATATTTCGTGGCGCTGCTGCTAATGTTTTTGACGTTTCCATCCCGATCCCGAAAGTTTTCGGGATTCGGGAGTGGACGTTGGAAAGTCGTGGCATGGCCGTGATGAAAATTATTTCCTAAGCGACTCGAAGTCGCTAAGGAAATTTAAAAAGCCCTCGCAGTTAAAGTATTGAGACCTAACAGGTCTTCAAGACCTGTTAGGTCTTTTTGCGGGGGCGTGAAACTTTCCATCGTCCGCAGGACATGGAAA
>NIVA01000145.1 GCA_002254335.1 Bacteroidetes bacterium 4572_114
AAACGCTCAAATTTTGCTTTGAGGCCCAGTTCATAATTCAACGATTTTTCAGGCCTAAGATACGGGTTAGGGACTTCTATACCATAATTGAATGTCCCAAAGCTGCCCAGGTCGTTGATGTTGGGGGACCTGAAAGCCGAATAAACCGAGGCAATCAAATTAAGGTGATCATCAAGATGATACATTGCGGAAAAGCTACCAACCACTGCCGACGGGCCAACATCAACATTGCCAAACGCATTGTCTTCGGCTTTGATTTTGTGGGCATTAAAACGGCCTCCCAGTATAAATGAGAAACTATTTACATCAATGGTATGGGAGGTAAAAATCGCGATACTTGAAGAGGTTGCCCCATCGGGATAATAACCCCTTTTGTTTATTGAGTTACCATCTTCGGTTTCGATGGTTTCGCTGCTCCTTATCAAAATAATATTCAACCCCGGAAGTAAAATGCCAGGTTTCGGAGGGAAAGGAATTTACTTCAACAGTGCCGCCAAAAGTATTCACCAGGTCGGTTTCATTTAAAATTTTTGCACTTCCCTCTTTTTGTTTTATCCTTGTTTCATCCGATTGCTTATACGATCCCGTAAGTATAACCTGTTTAAACCACTTATTTCGGTGTGTGGCTTTTAGCCTGGCATAAGCCAGTTGCCTTATCTGTGGATTGAAATGATATTTGGTATAGCCATTGATTATTTTATCGTAGCGAGGCACACCTTCCTGTTTATCGTACTGCCAGGCAATGATTAGTTCGTTGTTGGCCGGGAGTTTAACCCTTAGTTTTGCATCACCTGAATACCCGGTGTAGCCGGTTGGGGTTAGTTTGCCAATATCGCCACCGGCAACAATATCACCAAAATCCTTGTAGGTAAACCCTCCGCTAAAGGCTATTTGTTCCCCACTCAGGTTTACCTCTGCCCTACCCGTTTTTTCCATATCACCGCTCATCCATCCGGCAAAAATATTTCCTCCCACATCTAAACCGGAATTTGAAAATTCAGGTATATGGGTCAATACATTTATAACACCACCCATGGCATCGCTGCCATAAAGCACCGAACCGGCGCCCCTTACAACCTCCAGCTTATCTACAATCAATTGATCGATTGTGTTGAGGTATTGGTTGGGGCCATAGCGGAAAGTGGCGTTATTTAACCTGACCCCATCAATCATCAACAGGTTTTGGTTACCTGTGAGGCCACGGATAAATGGCGAGCCGCCCCCGTGATTGGTTTTTTGAAGAAAAACACCGGTGGCACCAATCAGGGCTTCCGGTGATTTGCCCACCGACAGGCCTAAAATCCTGAAACCCCCGTCTTTATCCGACACTGCCCCAACACCTGCCCCTTCAACAACAAGGTTCACTTTTTCGAGGGGCCTGTCAAATTTTGCATCGTAAACTGTACCTGTGATTTGCTGTGCAGGAAGACAAATAAATGAGAGCAGGGAGATGAAAATTAGAGATGTGATCCTTATCATTAATCTTTTTATTATTGATCCTTTTAATCCTTCACCTAACGTTTCCATGTCCTTTCGGACGATGGAAAGTTTTAGCCCTGACTTTCCAACGTCCGTGAGGACTTGGAAACGTTGGTTAGCAATTTCCTAAGCGACTTTAAGTCGCTAAGGAAATATTGCCGGTGTCCTCCAGGCGATGGTAAATTTTACTACTCCCCTGACTTTCCAACATCCGTAGTCCCGAAAACTTTCGGGATGGAAACGTCAAGTAAACCAATATCCTAAAAACTAAAACTCAGACCGCCACGGATAAACCTCCCCACAGCAGGGAAAAGGTACTTTTGACCATTTAAGTAATAGCCGGTCGTGCTATAAGAAGTATTGAAAACATTTTCAACATCCAGGTATATTGTAACAAAATCCAATTTATAATCTACCCTTGCCGAAAAAACCCCGTAAGGTTCAAGTTCCTGTGTGTTTTCATCATCGAGATATAAGCTGCCTGCGCCATTATAAACGAGGGTCAAACCCAGGCCTTTATCGGGTGACCAGGAAGTGCCGAAAACATAAGATGATTTTGGGACGCCCTTTAAAAACCTGCCTTCATTTTCGCCCGAACTGAATTTAACTTCGTTATAATTAAAATTCATAAAACCGCTCCAAAAATCCCTGTACATTACTTTTACGCTTGCCTCCAATCCTGTATGCTCGGTGTCTATAATGTTTTGGAACTGCATGGTGGCCAGGTCGAAATCAATCTCATCCTTAACCTTTATAAGATACCCGGCAAGGTTGATCTCACCACTAAAATTATCTGAAAATTTATAATACTGGTAAGTACCAATTTCGTAATTGTAACTTTTTTGCGGCTTAAGTTCAGGATTGGCAAAGGGATCTGCCCTATAGGTTATCATCGGAACAGGGCCATCCTCGAAAAAGATCGCATAATTCAGTTGTTTCAAATCGGTGCGCTGGTCGATGGTTGGTGCTTTGAACGATTGATTGTAACTGACAAAAATACTTCCCGAATACCTATCAGTTTTACCGGTACTCAGGTTCAATGCAATTTTTGGGCTGAACGCCGAATTATTTTTACTATAAGAAGTGTCAGGGATTTTGCTGTTGAATTCATCCGCAATCAGGTCGTACCTCAGTCCTACAATCAATTTTAAGGGATCCAACAATTTAATTTCACCACTGAGGTAAGCAGCCGTTTTAAAGCGGTAACCATCCCCATTTGCACCTACTGAATCAACAGGCAAATAATTGTTTTGATAGTCATTTTGAAACCCCTGGAACACGTCATAAAACTTACTGTCGAAACTACCATAATCAACCTCGATGCCCCCGGCAATTTTCGCCCCAATATCATTGTTAACATTTAAGGCCCTTATGTTTAAACCTACCTGGCTTGTAGTGAGCTCCCTTCTCTTAGTGTCGCCATACAAAGTTGTGTCGTACACATAAGGGGGAATAGGCCGAAATGTTAAAATATTATCGAAAAGTAGTGCTGACTGGGTATAGGTGCGTACATCATCTTTATCTTTATATTGATATGTTAAACCTATACCGAGATCGGTTGATTGGTTGATCTTGCTGTTAAAATCCAGGCTTGCCAAATAGCGTGACTGATCGCGGCCATCGTCCCTGAAATATGGCAACGACTGCTCCCTGTCTGCATCCAGTTCAGTTTTACTTAATTGTCCCGGTTCTTCCGATCCCAAAATTTGGTTACTTGAACTAAACGACAAGCTGGAATTTTTCCCAACAGGGAATTTCAGTTTGCCCCCAAAGGTTACCGAATTCCATTTACTATGATCTCTGAACCCATCGGTATGGTCGTTGTTGGCAAATATTTCATAATTTCCCTTCCCAAGGTTTCCACCATGGTTAAAACCAATCCCATAGCTGTTGTAGCTGCCATAATTAATGGATGCATTGGTAAAAGGTTTACCTGCCTTATCGGTTATAATGTTCATAACCCCGCCCATTGCGGCATCACCGTAAAGGGCAGATGAACCGCCCCTGAGCACTTCAACCCTTTTAATTTGATTTAAAGGTATGAGGTTCCAGCTCACCAACCCGTTTTCAACATCATTTACCGGCATACCGTCAACAAGCACGGTGATGTATTCGGCCTCGCCCCCTCCATAAAAACCACGGAGTGAAATTTGCGGGTTCAGGCCCATGCCATCGGAGGACGACATATACATCCCGGGAAGGTATTTTAAAACATTTGAAAAATCAGTTACCGGCAAAGCCTTTATCTCCTTGCCCCCCATTACTTCAATGGCCGATCCGGTATTTAGGATTTTGTTTTCAAACCGGTTTGCCGTAACCACTACTTCATCTAATGTTATCCTTTGTAAAGTATCCGGCCCGGTAAAACTATCCTGGGCTAAAAGGTTTACCTGGTTAAAGAGTAAAACCAAAAAAAACACGACTGATAAAATTGGCTTGGTAACTACTTTTCTTTGATTCATATTAATTAGACTTTAAATTATTAATCGAAATCATTGTGGATACAAAACTATTCAAATTTTGATATGGACAAAAAAAAACTTGGCAAGAAATTTTGTTATTAAAATTCATAACGGGCCATTTCCATCCATCCACCTTACCATTTCCCCCCCCCTTTCCATTGTGAATTTGTATGATGAATGAATTTAGCCTGATTATTAATATTTACAAAAACTTAATAAAAAATTATGGTATTTTCATATTATTTTCTATATTTGCGGATTGTCTTATTTTTTCTGATATTAAAGAAATCTATTAGTTAGTTGAGTGGTTGTTAAAATAATCTGGTATGAAAATTTACATTTACCCTGTTATTGTTGTTTTGTTATTCATTTGCACCAACCTGTGCCTGCCATCCATAAAAGCCCAAAACGGCAATCCCGGCGACATCCTGAAAAAGATAAACGAGACCACCTACCTTTTGAATGATATTGAGATCAAAACCGATGACAGGACGGTTTCATTTCCCTGCAAGGTAAATATGGAAACAGGTTTGATTGAGGTTGTGGTGTGCACACCAAAAGGCAAAACCCACGAAAGTTTATTGGTTACCGAAGTTTCGCCGCTCGAATTTCAAACGGCAATTATGTTGCTGGGCCTGGACCCGGTTAACGAAATACCCGATGATGCTTCCCTGGCCGACCCGTTAAGCCCATATAAATCCATCGAAACCACAGGCGATAGCGTATTAATTTTTATTGAAACAGAGATTAACGGCAATACCATCCGCAAAAGGGTTGAAGATTTTATCAAGGACGAATCAAAAGGCGGGGCGACCGACCATTCAACCTGGTTGTTCAGGGGGGCCGTTACCCACCAAAGCGGCCATGTCATCATCGACCCCGAAACCACGATGATCGCCACCTATCACGATCCCCTGGCAATAATGGAACTGAACACAGAATCAAAATATGATGATGAACTTTATTATGTTAACGATAATATGAAATTAAAAAATGGCCAGGTTGTTAAATTAATTATCCAGGCACTTAACTAAAATTATGACAAATAAATTTACAAGCATCCTGTTAACGATAGCCCTGCTATTTGCAGCAACAGGATTTTCACAAAAACCGACTACAAAAATCAACTTGTCACTTGCCAAAGAGGTTGACCACTCAATAAAACTTGGCCTAAAGTGGCTTTATGGACAACAGGAAGACAACGGTTCGTGGCAACATTATCCTGCCATCACCGCCCTGGTCTTATCATCCTACCTAAGGGCACATCCCAGCATCACCACAAAAGAACCTGTCATTGCCAACGGTTTCGGGTTCCTGAAAAGTTGCATCAAACCAGATGGCAGCATTTTTCTTGACGACATGCCAAATTACAATACTTCAATTTGCCTGGTAGCATTTAAGGATGCCAATGACCCTGAATTTAAAGATATTATCCTAAATGCAGAAAAATACCTGATGAAGCTCCAGATTGACGAAAGCGAGGATTTTACCACCGACAGTTTATATTACGGCGGCGTTGGATATGGAGGTGATGAACGCCCCGACCTTTCAAACCTGCAGTGGGCAATCGAGGCCATGGCAATCGATGACATTAGGGAGGTTGAACCGGAAAAAAAATTATCGGAAGAAGAAAAAACAAGGATTGAAAACAAAAAACTTTTCTACGGTAAAGCCCTGGACTTTTTGGCCAAATGCCAAAATCTTCAGGAGGTCAACCCCGAAGCTTACGCACAAAACGATGGTGGTTTTATGTACGAGCCCGGAAGCAGCAAAGCAGGCGGGGCCAATTCGTATGGAAGCATGACCTACGCCGGCCTAAAGAGCCTGATATATGCAAAAGTAGATAAGGGCGATGACAGGGTAAAAGCGGCCCACAATTGGATAAGTGGGAATTATTCAGTGGAAACCACACCGCTAATGGAGGATCAGGGTTTGTTTTATTATTACCAGACCATGGCCAAATCGCTGAACGCTTTTGGGGAAGAAACAATAACCGACAGCGACAACAATCAACACCAATGGAGGGACGAGTTGGCTGGCCATCTGCTAAAAATACAATCAGCCGAAGGTTTTTGGGTGAACGAAAACGGCAGGTGGTGGGAAAATAACCCGGTGCTGGTAACGGCATATAGCCTACTGGCATTAGAAGAAATTGCCGGCTTGCCCGAATCCACCACCATCAAGAAGAGGAAAATGATTTTTAAGACGGAATAATTGAAGCTCAAAGCTCAAAGCTCAAAGCTCAAAGCTCAAAATTCAAATACTAAACAAATATAAATATTGAGTCCGGTCTAAAAACGAAGTTTTTGATAATTAGCGAAATTTTATTATTTTCAAACACATGATTACAAGGAAATTAGAAAAGTTTATTAGCGCATCCAT
>NIVA01000146.1 GCA_002254335.1 Bacteroidetes bacterium 4572_114
TTACATTTTATGGGTTGCAAACGGCAGGGTTTCTTTTAACCGCATTTCTGATGATAATAGGCATACGTGGTGGTTTCCAACTTAAGCCGATAAATATTATTACTGCCGGCCAATACACCCAGGCCCAAAATATTTCGTTGCTGCTCAATACTCCGTTTACCATTATTAAAACTGTTGACCAGCAAGCCCTGCAACCTGTTAAATATTTTGAGGATGAGGAATTGGATAGCATTTTCAACCCGGTTTATTTTTATGGGACTGAAATGAACGATTCTATTCCCACCAATAAAAATGTAGTTTTAATAATTATGGAAAGCATGTCGGGCGAGCACATCGGGGCTTTCAACAAACACATTCCGGGATATGAGGGGTTTACGCCATTTCTTGATTCATTGATGGGGCACAGTGTTGTGTTTAATGGTTTTGCCAACGGTAAGCAAAGTATTGAAGCTGTCCCGACGGTGGTTGCCGGGCTGCCTACATTGATGAACCGGCCTTATATAATTTCGGCTTATGCCGGAAACAAAATCAACAGCCTGGCAAATATTTTAGGACAGCAAGGTTATTCTACAGCCTTCTATCACGGCGGTACAAACGGGACCATGGATTTTGATGGTTTTGCACTGATGGCTGGATATGATAACTATTTTGGGCGGACTGAGTATAATAAGGAAAGTGACTTCGATGGCAACTGGGGGATATTTGATGAACCATTTTTTCAATATGTGACACATGAACTGGATGAATCCGGGCAACCGTTTTTTGCCACTCTTTTTTCGCTCTCGGCACATCATCCCTACACAATACCTGAACAATACAAAGGGAAATTCAGGAAGGGAAAATTGGAAATTCAGGAGGCGGTGATGTATTCGGATTTTGCCCTGAAACGTTTTTTTGAAACTGCCTCGGGCATGGATTGGTTCAACAATACTTTGTTCATCATCACCGCCGACCACACCTCTGAGCCAAACCTTGACGAATATAAAACCCGCTTAGGGGCGTACCGGATACCTGTTATTTTTTATTCCCCAAAAGGGGAATTAACCCAACCGGAAAATATTGCCGTCAGCCAGGCTGATATTATGCCTTCAATTTTATACCTGCTGAATTATCAAGACCCATTTATTGCTTTTGGGAACAATGTTTTTGATGGCAGTGAAAAACATTTTGCCGTTAACTTCCTGAATGGCATTTATCAAATAATAGATAACGAATATGTCCTTCAATTTGATGGCAACAAAAGCATTGCGCTGTATAGTTACGCCGAAGATAAATTGCTGGAAAATAATGTAATCGGTGAATATCCCGAAAAGGTTAAAAATCTTGAAAGGATGCTCAAGGCTTACATTCAACAGTACAACAACAGGTTAATCGAAAATCGCTTAAGTGTCCGTTGATAGAGTAAATGGTTTGCCTTTAGTAATTTAGTATCATTTAACCTTTGAAAATTTGGTGTATTTTTGGGCTTTGTCACGAACAATTTCGGGGTTAAGATTTTGGATTTCATCTTTAATTTATGAGTGCGGCAAAATATGGCTTTTTAGACCGGACTCACTTATTAATAAAAAAAATAGTTAAAGCACTAACCATTAGATAATGAACAACAAAAAAATCAAAGCATTATTTATTGTCAACCCCTTTTCGGGGCCGGGGCGACAAAAGGCAATCGATAAACACCTAACCAATGTATTGGATAAGGATAAGTTTGATTATTCGTTGGAATACACTAAAAAACAAGGCCATGCCACTAAATTAAGTGCAAAGGCCATGAAGGATGGGTGCAAACTGGTAGTCGCGGTTGGTGGCGATGGTACGGTAAATGAAGTGGCAAGGCCATTGGTTGGGTCGGAGGTAGCATTGGGGATTATCCCATCAGGGTCGGGGAACGGATTGGCCAGGCACTTGGGGATTTCAACGGAAATTGACCATGCAATCAAGGTGATCAACGATAGTTTTATTAGGGAAATCGATACCGTAAAAGCCAATGACGAAATGTTTTTGAGCATCGCCGGAATTGGTTTTGACGCCCTTGTGGCCCAGAAGTTTGCCGGGCAAAAATATCGTGGTTTTTTTAAATATCTTTTTATTTCGATGACCGAGTATTTTCCGTACAAACCACAATTATTTAAAATGGTTATCGATGGCAAAAAAATGGAACGGGAAGCACTATTTATCAGTTTTGCCAATTCCGACCAGTTTGGTTACAATACTTCAATTGCCCCTGAAGCAAAGATTGATGACGGGCTTATTGACATTTGTGTAGTTAAAAAATTCCCGGCCTGGGTGTCGCCGTTCCTGGCACCAATGCTTTTTACAAAAAAAATTGACCAGACCCCCTATGTAGAAATTATCAGGGCAAAAGAGGTTTTCATTATCAGGAAAAACAAAATAACGAACCTCGACGGAGAGCCTGTTAAACTAAAGAAAAAACTTCATATCCACGTTGTGCCGCTATCACTAAAGGTTATCGTGCCCAAAACCTGATTATTGAAGAAGTTTACTTGTCAGGTATTGCAACCCCGGATTAATAATAAACCCTACTTTTGCACAAAATTTACCAACCATGAAAATCGTATTTTTTAAAACGCCCAAACCCAAACAATTCGACTATAAACCACGGTATTACGATGAGGAAAAAGAAAGAAAGGAAAAACGCCGGAAAGAGATGGAACAATCGGGCCAGGGGGATACATCATTTATGAGAAGCGAGATTGACAGAAGGTGGCGCACGATAGACAGAAAAAACCGTAACAAAGCCCGAGGCATCAACCTGTTGATATACCTTGCCATAATTGCCCTGTTGGTTTATTTTATCTTTGTTGCGTAGTAATAATGTCAGATATCATCCATTTACTCCCCGATTCGGTTGCAAATCAAATTGCTGCCGGTGAAGTTATCCAACGCCCTGCCTCTGCTGTAAAGGAGTTGCTCGAAAATGCCATAGATTCAGGTGCAAGCCAGATAGACCTCATGGTGAAGGATGCAGGAAAAACCCTGATACAAATCACCGATAACGGTTGTGGTATGTCGGAAACTGATGCCAGGCTGGCCTTTGAGCGCCATGCAACATCCAAAATAACAAAGGTTGACGATTTGTTCGCCATTAAAACAATGGGTTTCAGGGGCGAGGCACTGGCCTCAATTGCTGCCATTGCACAGGTGGAACTAAAGACCAGGATGGTTGATGAAGAACTGGGGACATGCCTAATAATTGAAGGTTCGGACGTGAAGAACCAGGAGGTTTGCCAATGTCCGGCCGGGACTACAATAATGGTCAAGAACCTCTTTTTCAATGTTCCGGCACGGCGGAAATTCCTGAAATCATATAATGCCGAGTTACGCCATATCCTTGAGGAATTTCAACGGGCAGCACTTGCAAACCCCGGATTGGCAATGAATATGTTCAACGACCGTAAACCCATTTTCCAACTGAAGCCTACCAACCTGAAACAACGAATTGTAGCTGTGTTTGGCCAGGGTTTTAACCAACGGTTGGTACCTGTCGAACAAAATTTAGAACTACTCTCCTTTAAAGGGTTTATCGGCAAGCCTGAATATGCAAAGAAAAAACGTGGTGAGCAATACTTTTTCGTGAATGGCCGGTTTATGAAACACTACTATCTCAATCATGCGGTTGATACAGCTTTTGATGAACTCCTGCCCGAAAAAACATTTGCAAGCTACTTTATTTTTATAGAGATTGATCCACAAGAGATTGACATCAACATCCATCCAACCAAAACAGAAATTAAATTCCAGGATGAAAAACTGGTCTATTCAGTATTACGTTCTGCCGTTAAAGCTGCCCTGGGAAAATACAGCATTACCCCCACACTCGACTTTAACGTAGAACCCACTTTTGATTTCAGGCCCCCACCAAAAGGCCAAACCATACAGGCCCCGCAAATAAAGATCAATCCCGATTATAACCCTTTTGATTCAAAAACACAAGGAGGGGGCACCAGGCATGAAAGCAACAGGCAAAACTGGGAGAAACTATATCCTGCCAAAGATTTCAATGAAAAGGATGTGGATCAGGACAGAACAATAGAAAACCGGCAGGATACACAGGTTGAAGCTGATTTCAACCACAGCACTGCCGGCGGCACCACCCTTTTTCAATTGCACCGCCGTTATATTTTATCACAGATTAAATCGGGGATCATGCTCATCGACCAGCAAAAAGCCCACGAACGGATTTTGTACGAAAGATATTTAGAACTCCTTAGTGCCAGGAGCAACCTGTCGCAGCAGGAGTTATTCCCGATAAAATTAAGTTTGTCGGCCGCAGATGCTGAATTGCTCAACGAAATTTTTGATGATTTAAACCTATTGGGATTTAGCATTAAACCTGACGAGGAAAAAAGATTTCAATTCCTGATAGATGGTACACCGGCTGGTCTTGCCGACATCGATGTTGAGGGAATGGTACATGGGATTATTGAAAATTACAAGGCCAACCTTATCGAATTAAATCTTGACAAAAGAGTTAATTTAGCACGCTCGATGGCCAAAAACCTCTCAATTAAAACGGGCAGGGCATTGCAGCAATTAGAGATGAAAACTATTATAGAAGAGTTATTTGCATGCAAAATGCCGGAAATTGATCTTGACGGGGAAGCAATAATTACAATGATAACGCTTGCCGAACTTGAACAGAGGTTTAAAAACAAATAATTGAAAATTTCGTTTAAACGAAAATTAAAAAATTCAAGAATTAAACAATGAGTTATCAACAATACAGGCCACAAGGGTTTAAAATGTGTGGGGCGGAAAACGTTTCCTGACCTACTACCTAATTACTGGTGTCGGGGCCGCATTGATACACTATATGGTATTTTACTTCCAGTACAACCCTGAGGTAAACCTTTTAAACAGTATTATTAACGATCCTACGTTGGGAAACCTGCAAATTTTTATCGACAAGGCAAATAGTAATATTTTTCCTATTTCAATTGATAGCGGCCTACCAATCAATGAATTTAACAATACGGTTCACAAATTAAGCAATGACCCTGACAATCAGGTGCTGATTGAATGGGCCAGGGGTTTTTTAATAGATTATAAAGTTTACTTTTTAAACAGGCCAAATGTTATTGGGGCATCAGGGGCCGTGTTCGGGATATTGCTGGCTTTTGGTATGATGTTTCCAAATTCGATGTTGTACGTTTTTTTCTTCTTCCCTATCAAGGCAAAATGGTTTGTAATTTTTTATGGTGCGCTGGAACTGTATTTAGGCTTTACCCAATCCGACAGTAATGTGGCCCATTTCGCCCACCTTGGCGGGATGGTGTTCGGTTTTATTTTAATTAAATATTGGAAGAAAAAGGGGGTTTATTGATTTGTGGTAATTATTTAGCTGCAAATAAAATGTCATTTGCTTCGTGTCATTAATTGTCATTTGCGCTTTGCGCGTCATTTTGAAGCCGTGTATTTCAATGACCATAAATGACTACAAATGACCATCAAATGACCCAAAATGACCCTCACAAAATAAAAAAGATTTATGTATCAGTATCAAAACCCTCTGGAAGACGCCAAACAATTTTTCAGGCGAAAATCAATCCTTAACAAATTGATAGTAATCAATGTTGCTGTTTTTGTTTTCGTCAACATTGTAAACCTTTTATTATGGCTTTTTCAGGTCCAGAACAACCCTACGGGGATTTCAGGGATTTCGCTGATTTCCTATTATTTTGCCGTGCCTGCTGATTTCATGGAACTGATTACACGCCCCTGGACCTTGCTCACCTACATGTTCCTGCAAGAGGATTTTTTTCATATTTTCTTTAATATGATTGTCCTTTACTTTGGTGGACGGATATTCCTGGAATACTTAGATGAAAAAAAACTGTTGAGCACATATATTTTGGGCGGGTTGGCAGGCGCATTTTTCTATATCCTGGCATTTAATGCTTTCCCGGTTTTTGGCGAAAGTGTTAATTACTCGGTTGCCCTGGGGGCCTCGGCCTCAGTCCTTGCAGTTTTAGTCGCAGTCTCAACCTATGTGCCTGAATACTCAGTAACACTTGTCCTTTTCGGAAGGGTGAAATTAAAATACCTTGCCCTGATAGTTGTTTTGATTGATGTACTTAGTATTACCCGCGGCAATGCCGGTGGCCACATAGCCCATCTAGGTGGGGCATTTTGGGGCTTTGCCTATATTTATATGATGAAAAGAGGAAAAGATTTCACCTTTAATTTTGGTAACATGGATTTTAAAAAGTTTTTCAACTATTTCACCAAACCAAAGGATACATCAAAGTATGACACTACGCCACCACCCAATGGCCGCCCGTTTACCGATGTAGAGTACAATTACCGCAGAAAAAACCGGCAGGAAAAGATTGATCATATCCTTGATAAAATTTCCAAATCAGGTTATTCCAGCCTGACGAAAGCAGAAAAGGAACTTCTTTTTAAGTCTAGTAATGGGAAATGATTCAATGGTTCAATGATTTGGTAGCTGTCAGACAGTTTAGATAAAGGTCAGATATGCAATACCTTAGATGTAGTATGTAATTTAGAAAATAACTGTCTGACAGCTATTGGAGGACCCAAGAGTTTAATTTAATATAGAAAACTTTAACAGAACTAAATGAGAAAAGGCCGGAAAAAAAATCCCTTGTCCTGGTCATCAAAGATATTGCCTGGCATAAACCTGCTTCTGGCCGCAGCTATCATGCTCTCTTACCTTGCCCCTGTTGTTAGCCCAAAAACTACTTCCATCCCTGCACTCTTGGGTTTAATTTATCCTGTTTTGTTTATCCTGAATTTATTTTTTTTAATCTGGTGGCTTATACGGCTCAGGTGGTTTTTCATCATCCCGTTGATTGCCCTATTGATAGGATGGAATGTTTTTTTGAAACACTTTGGCCTTGGCCAGGACAATATCATCCAAACAAACCAAAATCCTTTGAAAGTATTATCCTATAATGTGAGGATGTTTGATGTACAAAATTGGAGACAGGGGCAGGAGCCGGTAACCAGAGACTCCATAATGTCATTCTTAAACAGGGAAAATGCCGATATTGTTTGTTTTCAGGAGTTTTTTCATGGCGAAAAAAATTATTTTCCAACCGTAGAACCTTTTGTTGATATATTAATGGCAGGGTACATCCATACCGATTTTATAATTTCCAAGGGGGGCAACAAGCATTTTGGCCTGGCAACCTTTAGCCGGTTTCCGATTGTTAATAAGGGGGTTATCCATTTTAAGGGGGCAGTGGCAAATTCGGGGATTTATTCTGATGTTGCTGTTGATGGTGATACAATCCGGATATTTAATGTTCATCTTGAGTCGGTAAAGTTTTCGAGTTCCGACTATAAATATGTTTCCGAATTAATGGGACCTGGGGCCGGGCAAACCTCCTCAAACAGTAAAATCATATTCTCGAAACTTAAAAATGCATTTTATCAAAGGGCCGATCAGGCAAAAGTAGTTGCCGGGCACATCGAGCAATCCCCCTACCCTGTTATCCTTTGTGGCGACTTCAACGACACACCCTCATCATTTGCCTACCACACAATTTCACATGGTTTGCAGGATGCTTTTTTAAATTCGGGCTTTGGATTGGGGTCAACTTATGCAGGTGATGTTCCGTTTTTGAGGATTGATTTCATCCTCCATGGCCCGGAAATGCTTTCATCAAATTACGAACGGTATAATGTCAATTTTTCTGACCACTATCCTATTTCGTGCTTTTATTATGCTATTCCATAATTCTCGTCCATCCTTTCAAGAGAGAATTTTAAATTTGTTTTTAAAGCTCTAAATACTCTTAAAATAGTTTCGATTGTTACGTTTTTCGTATTTCGTTCCAATTTTGAAATTTGTGATTTGTTCACTCCAACTAATTTACCAAGTTGCTCTTGAGTCAAATGATTCTCCACTCTGACTAATTTAATCATTTCTCCAAGAACTTCAACTTTTAATTCCAACTCATATTCATCTCTTTCAGTTGTTCCAACTTTTCCGATATCTTCATCTTTTAATTGGTCTAAAGTCATCATTTTCATTTTCCCGTTTGTTTCCATGGTTAATGATTTTTGTTTTTAAAATATTCTTGTCTAATTCGTTCAGCTTTTTGAATCTCATTTTTTGGTATTTTATTAGATTTTTTAATTACACCATGAGTTGCCAAAACTAAAGTATTCCTATTATCTGTTTTGTCCCAAAAGGCAAATATTCTATATTGGAATGATAAACTTTTTGTTCTAAAATACCATATTTCACCTTCTAATTTTTCAAAAAGTTTGGGGTCATTCAGAAACTTTGCCTTATCAGTATTATAATAAAGCCCACGCACCACCTACAAAAACCAGCCGGCATGAGACAACTACAAACGGAAAGCCCGGTTTGGCCGCCCAAAACAAAAAATCAGCAATCAGTAACAGGCACAAAACGATAAATCGAAAAAAGTATCTATTTTTGTTTGCTAACAATAAATTAGAAATCATTTGAAATTTAAGCTCACATCCGATTTTTATCCCACCGGCGACCAGCCCGAAGCCATTAAACAACTTGTTGAAGGCCTCCAGCGTGGCGATGCGGCCCAGGTGTTGCAAGGGGTTACCGGCTCAGGAAAAACCTTTACCATTGCCAATGTGCTGAACCAACTAAACCGCCCGGCCCTGGTGTTGAGCCACAACAAAACGCTGGCCGCACAGTTGTACGGTGAGTTTAAGCAGTTTTTCCCCGAAAATGCCGTGGAGTATTTTGTTTCGTACTACGATTATTACCAGCCCGAAGCCTACCTCCCGGTTACCAATACCTATATCGAAAAGGACCTTTCGATTAATGATGAGATAGAAAAGCTAAGGTTAAGCACCACCTCTTCGCTGCTTTCGGGCCGCAGGGATGTAATTGTGGTGTCGTCGGTATCGTGTATTTATGGAATTGGAAACCCGGATGATTTTACAAATAACGTTATCAAACTGGAGGTCGGGTCAACAATTTCGCGGAACAAGTTGCTGTTGGACTTAGTGGGGAGCCTTTATTCGCGCAATGAAATAGAGTTTACACGTGGCAATTTCAGGGTGAAAGGCGACACCATAGATGTTTTTCCGGCTTACGCAGATTTTGCCTACCGGATAGTTTTGTGGGGCGATGAAATTGAGGAGCTGAACACCTTCGACCCGGTAACCGGAAAGGAATTGGACCGTTATACCGAAATTGCAATTTTTCCGGCAAATATTTTTGTTACCTCAAAGGAGAAGATAAAATCGTCGATGCTTGCCATACAAGATGATATGTTTAAGCAGGCCGCATATTTCAGGGATATTGGCAAACACTTAGAAGCCAAGCGGCTGGAAGACCGTGTGAGCTACGATATTGAGATGATGCGTGAATTGGGATATTGCTCCGGCATCGAAAATTATTCAAGATATTTTGATGGGCGCAAACATGGCACAAGGCCGTTTTGCCTTTTGGATTATTTACCGGAGGATTTTATTTTGATTGCGGACGAAAGCCATGTTTCTATTCCACAGATAAGGGCAATGTATGGTGGCGACAGGTCGCGCAAGAGGGTTTTGGTGGAACACGGGTTCAGGCTGCCCTCGGCCATGGATAACCGGCCATTGAAATTTGACGAGTTTGAGGCCATTACCGGGCAAACCATTTATGCATCGGCAACCCCTGCCGACTATGAACTCCAGCGTAGCGAAGGCATTATCGTGGAACAACTTATCAGGCCCACCGGTTTGCTTGACCCGGTGATTGAAGTGCGGCCAAGCCTGAACCAGATTGATGACCTGTTGGATGAAATCGATATCGTGATTAAACGCGCCGAAAGGGTTTTAGTTACTACGCTGACCAAACGAATGGCCGAAGAGCTTAACAAATATTTATTGCGGTTAAATATAAAATGCAGGTACATCCACTCAGATGTTGAAACCCTTGAACGGGTGGAGATAATGCGTGATTTGAGGCTGGGGGAAATAGATGTGCTTGTTGGTGTAAACCTGCTCCGCGAGGGGCTTGACCTTCCGGAAGTTTCGCTGGTGGCCATTCTGGATGCCGATAAAGAGGGCTTTTTGCGATCCGAACGTTCGCTGACCCAAACAGCAGGCCGCGCAGCCAGAAATATCAATTCAAAGGTAATTATGTATGCCGATGTGATTACCAAGTCGATGCAAAAAACTATTGACGAGACAGATCGAAAGCGTGCAAAACAATTGAAATACAACGAGGTAAATAATATTACCCCACGAACGATGAAGAAGTCGGTTGAATCGATAATGGGCCAAACAACGATTGCTGCCGGAAAAGGCAAACAAGCCAGGGCTTATTCAGAAAACATGGAAATTAGTGTAGCGGCCGATCCTGTGGTGCAATATATGACAAAAGATCAATTGGAAAAAGCAATAACCAAAACCCGCAAAAAAATGGGGGATGCCGTTAAGGAACTTGATTTCATAGAGGCCGCACACCTTAGGGACGAGCTATTTGGGTTGGAAGATAGGTTGAAGGGTGCAACCCCCTGATCTTATAGGACATCATCCCTAAAAATAACAAATCGCAATGATCAAATATCAAATAAATCCCAAAATAAAAAATAAAAATCCCAAATTACATGCTGTTCAACGTCTCGTTTCGGTATGCTGACACGTAGCCGTTTCGGATGCTTGCACCAATGCTTGTGAATCAAGGTACGAAGGCCGGCTTGTAATTTGAGTTTTTATAATTTGTAATTTATTTGGATTTTGCTTTTTTGGATTTGTCTTTTCCAGCTTTTCTGGGATAGGTCTAATCACCAAAAAAAAATATTTTATGACAAACCATCCATTACAAAAAATCGACTTCGACCAATTGTTAAAACTTTGTATCCGGGCTGCTTTTGATGCCGGCAACGAAATATTACATTTTTATAATACAGGTTTTGATATCGAAACAAAAAGTGACAACAGCCCCCTGACCAATGCCGACAAGGCAGCCCACAACGTGATTGCAAAGGCCCTGGAAAAGACAAACATCCCGGTGTTAAGCGAAGAGGGGGACATTCTTCCTTATGAGATCAGGAAGGATTTTGAATATTTATGGATTGTAGATCCACTGGACGGCACCAAGGAATTTATTAAACACAATGATGAGTTCACGGTAAACATTGCCCTTGTCCATTATCAAAAGCCCATACTTGGTGTTGTTTATTGCCCCCCGCTAAAGTCGATGTATTTTGCGGCCAACAATGGCAAAGGGGCATTTAAGTCTATCCTGGAAAATTATGATAAAATTGATGTTGAAAATGTAATCTCCCATGCCGAAAAAATACCTTTTGCAAACCGGGACAGGAAATTTACTGTGGTTGCCAGCAGGTCGCACATGAACAGTGAAACTGCCGGTTTTATCGAAAACCTAAAAAAGGAACATGGTGACATAGAGCTTATCTCGAAAGGAAGTTCGTTAAAGTTATGCGAAATTGCCGAAGGGAGCGCCGACATTTATCCACGCTTTGCCCCCACGAGTGAGTGGGATACCGCAGCTTCACATGCCCTTGTTGAAATTTCGGGCGGTAAGGTGGTTGATGCCAAAACCAACCTGCCACTTCAATACAATAAGGAGGATATTTTGAACCCGTGGTTTATTGTTGGGAGAAGGTAGATGGGTGAGTTTGGGGTATTGAAGCCAGGTGGCAAATTACCGCACTCCGCTCGCAATATCCCGTCTTCGCTACAAACAACATTACCAAAACGATCTTTGGAACAAACCTTTGCGATGGTGACAGTTGCTTTGGAAAAAGATTTTGCGAGGGAGGCACGACCGAAGCAATCTGTCTTAACCTTGCCGTTGCTTCTTAGCACCAAATAACCAGGCTCTCATAACTGATTACCAGAAATGCATGGCAGCCCTACTCCTTAATCACCTCCTGCAGTTCCACCTCAAAAACAAGTGGTGAAAACGGTGGGATCCTTTGTCCTGAGCCACGCTCGCCGTAACCAAGGTTTGATGGGATAATTAGTGTTGCCTTGCCTCCCTGTTTCATCAGGGCAATACCTTCGTCCCAACCTTTGATAACGCGGCCCTGGCCCAATGGGAATTCAAAAGCTTTATTGCGGTTCGACGAAGCATCGAAGACGGTCCCGTCTAAAAGTTTACCTGTGTACCATACTTTTACTTTATCGCCAGGTTTTGGTGCCGGGCCATCTCCTTTTTCACGTATCACAACGTATAACCCTGATGCTGTTGGCTTTTCGGTGATACCGTTTTCTTTTAAATATTTTTCTATTTGGTCGGTTTCACCGAGGCGTTGCTGGTTATCATACTCTTTTTTTGATTGAATTTTTACCAGTTCCAGTTCGCTGATCAAAGTTGTATAAGGTGGTACCATACCGCCCCTGCCCCGTTCGCCAAAAGCCAGGCTTGATAGCATAATAATCCGGGCTTTGCCACCCTCTTTCATTTTCAGCAATGCCTGGTTCATCCCTTCGGTATCAAAAGGTTGCCCCAACTCAAAAAAGACCGGCTCGCCTTGCTGCTTTGTTGAAAAAATTTCTGTCCCATCAAGCATCGAAATATTAAAATCTACAGTAACTAAATCGCCCTTTTTGGCAAGTGGCCCTTTTCCTTCCTTCAAATTTTCAAAATACAAACCTGTTTCGGTAGGCTGGGTTTTGATGTTGTTTTCCTGGAGATAGGCCTGTAGGATGCTGTCTTCGGCAACCTGTAAACCCACTAGTTGTTTTTCGTAGTCTTTTCTGGCCTCGTCTTCAGTTTTTATGTTCATCAGCTTCACATCAAAAATCAGCTTATCAATACCGATGGCATATTCGGGTATTTCCGGAAAACGGGCTGTTTTAAGAAAAAATGAATCGGCCTGGATCAAAAAAGTCGCGCTATCGCCACGGTGCATCATTTGTAACCCCTCCATCAGGTCGCCGGCATAAACAGGTTCTTCTATAGGTATGGGGACCAGCCCGTCAGGCATGACATCCGAATCAAAAAGGGTGGTATCATTTGACCTGTATTTCATTTTCAAAAATGCCAGTTTGCCAATTTCGGGTTGCTCGGCCGTATCGTTCAGGATATGAAACTTGTACGCCAATCCGGTCTCTGAATAATCAAAACCATCTTGTTTTTTTGATTTACCAGAATCGCAGGAGGTAAAAATTGTTGTGATTAAAAATCCAAGTATCACAAATCCAAATACTGTTTTGTTCATGTTTAATTGTTATTTGATTAGTTTATTTTGTTTTTTTTTAACTTAGTTTTCTGACCCTGACTGGTCTTTGACTAAGTAGTGCTTGTCCATAAAGTAGATGGTTTTTGGAATTGAAGCCCGTCCCGAAAGCTTTCGGGACTAAATCCAAAATCCAAAATCCAAAATTTTTCATTTTGGAAACGAAAAATATAGTTTAAAGACAGACACCAAGTAAGGTCTTTGGGACGAGACTTATCAGGTAAAATATTAACCTAACCCTCATCTCTATTTAATCGCCAACCTCCACCAATTCCACTTCAAAGAAAAGTGGTGAATAGGGCTTAATATTTCCACGTGCCTGTGTGCCATAAGCGAGTTTAGAGGGTATCACCAAATTGGCTTTCCCCCCCTCTTTCATCATGGCAATCCCCTCGTCCCAACCTTTGATTACCTGGCCCTGGCCTAAAACAAAGTCAATTGGCTCATCACGGTCGTAAGATGAATCAAACTTTTCGCCATTCAAAAAGGTGCCCTTGTAATGCACTTTAACACTTTTCCCGGCAACGGCGGGCTTGCCAGTCCCTTCTTGTACCTCGATATAATACAAGCCATTTTCGGTAGGTTCCACATCGTAACCATTCTCATCAAGAAATCTTTCGATACTTTGCATTTCATTATCGCGCCGGCTTTCAGCGGCAATGCGGTCTGCTTTCATCTCGGCAGGCTCAGGCCTTGCACTAATCAGCTTTATGTCGAAAAAGAGATCTTTATTATCACCAATTTCAGGAGGTAATTCGCGGTATGACATCATATTTAAAAAGAACCCCTCTGCATCCAAAATAATAGTCATGCTATCGCCAACATGCATCAATAAAATCCCGTCCATCAAATCACCTTCATATACAGGGTTAATTTGAAATGGGATGATGTTGGATCCACCTTCATACAAAATGGTGTCGGCAGTCCTGTAATTCATCGTCACTTCCACTATATCATACATGTTGACCTTTGTGGAATCTAAATTGTGAACATGAAATTTATACCTCATCCCGTTTTCGGATTCTTTTAATTTGTTAGAATCCTGGCACGACGAAAAAAATATCACAGCAAGAAAAATAACTGTCGTAACAGTTTGAACCTTAAAAATTTGTCTTGTCTTCATTTTATCAATACCCTTTAATTTTTATTAGTTTAACATCATAAATTAATGTGGCTTTGGGCGGTATTTTATCCTGATCGCCTGTAAGCCCAAAAGCGCGGTGCGAAGGTAAAATAAATTTTGCACGGTCGCCTTCATGCAAAAGTAATATTCCTTCTTCCAGGCCTGGCTCCACACCTCCCTTTCCAATCAAAAACTCTTTAGGCCCGTTAACATCAGATGAATATACCAACTCTCCTGATATCAACCTTATCTCAAACTCAATTTCAGCAACCATGCCTTCTTCAGCTTTTTCACCGTTTCCGGTTTCATAAATCAAATACCTAAGGCCTGTGCCGGTTTTTTGCACCTCCCACTGGTTTCGGTCAACGAAATCATCAATTTGTTGATCTTCAACTCTAACAGCCTCAATATTTGCTTTCAACAAAGCTTCTTCCAAGGCGGCATCATTTACCTGCCCCTGCCTTTCTTCATCCCTGTTGTTACAGGATATCAAGACTATTGAAAGTATAATTAATATGGAAATTGATTTGGTAAGGTTCATCGGTATCATCAACTTATCACAAAATCAAGCTGTTCCCTGAATAATGGTAAAATATTTCTTAATTTTTTAACGGTCTCTTCCATCGAAACATGGGAATTTCCGCCGGCAGCATTTTTATGCCCCCCACCCTCGAAATATTCGCTGGCAATTTGGTTTGCCGGAAAATCCCCTTTCGATCGAAATGATATC
The DNA here is from genome assembly GCA_002254335.1 of Bacteroidetes bacterium 4572_114. Taxonomy (GTDB): domain Bacteria; phylum Bacteroidota; class Bacteroidia; order Bacteroidales; family 4484-276; genus 4484-276. The sequence continues at coordinate 15,032 of NIVA01000146.1, forward strand.
CTTATTAAATTGTCCCGTTCAGTTAGCATAATCGACAGGTTTATCTCCTTTATGGATAAGGGATAATTAACAATACCTTCGGAATCGCCGGCTTTATAGTTAAATTTTTCCATATCTGTTTTCGACAGGATTATAAATGCTGTATGAAATTCGGGCAGGGTCACCATTTTCTCGCTTAAAGCACTGCCAAGCAACCTGATCCTGCTTTCCGAAAAATTGTCGAAAATCAAGCGGTGCAAATGCTCTGCATCAATCCCCAGTTCTATAAGTTGGGCCACAATACGGTAAGGTACCGGTGAATTACATGCAAAACTGAATGACCCTGTGTCGGTGATAATCCCGGCATACAAACCTTTGGCGGCATCTATATTGATGAATTTATTTAACCCGACAGCCTCCACAAACTGAAACACCAACTCCGCAGTTGAGGATGCCGATACCCTTGAATACAAATACTCAAAAGCTTCAACATCCGGGTTGGGGTGATGATCGATCAATACCTTGGTGCCCTGATTGGACAGTAATTTTGATATTTCTGAAAATTCTGTAGGTTTCAAAATTCTAATATATTGAATGTTAAATATTTATTTCTGATTAAAAGTCGGCAAAGATATAATAAAATTAAAACCAAGTGTAAAACCCGGTGAGTTAAGACATGCCGGGTTTAAAACATAATGCTATCTTTGCGCCCATCATAAAAAAAACATATACAAATGAGCGGACACAAGACTTTAACAATGATCAAGCCGGTGGCTTTCGGAAAGAATTATACGGGAAAAATATTGGCCAAAATTACTGAAGCAGGATTTACTATTTCTGCAATGAAAATGACCAAATTGACAATAGTACAGGCCCAGGCTTTTTACAATGTGCACAAGGAGAGGCCTTTTTATAACGACCTGGTTGAATTTATGAGCTCAGGGCCTATTGTGGCCGCTGTGCTTGAAAAGGAAAATGCAGTGGAAGAGTATCGTAAAGTTATTGGTGCAACTAATCCTGAAAATGCCGATAAAGGGACTATCCGCGATTTGTACGGAACTTCACTTCAGGCAAATGCCGTACACGGTTCTGATAGTGATGAAAATGCTGAGATTGAAGCAAGCTTTTTCTTTTCACAACTGGAAAGGTTTTAGGATGAATGAAGTACGGTGACAGGTGCCTGATGTTGCCGTGTCGTTAAATAACGGTATTTAGTTATTTGACGTTTCCAAGTCCTACGGACGTTGGAAAGTCTTACTGACATTCAACTTCCAACACCCGTCACCCGACCATCCGGCATCCGATCCGATTCGACCCGGTTAAGTTTTAGGATAATACTCCTGAAATGATTTATCCCTGAAGAAGAAGACAATCTTTTCAATCCCGGCCTCTGAAGTTTTTGTAGCTGGTGTAGAAATATCTTTTTTAGGTTCAATTATCGGTTCATTTTCAATTTCATTACTTCCTTGATTTTCCGTAGCTTTACCCTCAAATCCTGCCTTTTTGGGTTCAAATGTCTTCAATATTTGATCATTGCCCTGGGGGTGTTGCGAAATATGCGTTTCCTGTGCGGCATTTCTCACCGTTTTGTTTTCACTTTTTTGCAATTGGTTCCCAAATAAATCCAAATCATATTCTTTGTTCATCGAACCTTCACCCTGAAGCAACCAATCCAACCTAATTTCAGGATAACGTTTTACAATCTTCATTATCAAATCAAGGCTGGGTTTGTTCCTCCCCGACATGATATGGGAAATATTGCTCGGTTGTACTCCTATGGCAGCCGCAAACTCAGCATTCGTTAAATTTTTAATTGACATGATTGTGGAAATCTGATCCTGTAGGTTTTTCATGAGTTTACATTGTTAAATCAATAATGTTTACAAAGTTAAACAATCTTACCGTGCCAAATGTAAATTATTACAATTCACAAATGTATTCTTATTCTCATTTGTAACATATTAAACGTACCATTCAGGTATTTGATGTTGATACCTTACTTTCAATACATTAGAATAATCAAAAATATTATATTTAAATATCAACAACATTAAGAAAGATTGAAATTAATTATTTAGATAAGCACTGTTAATAACTGGTTATTAATTCAGTATGATTATTTTACTGAGATATTGAATAACATCACCCTAAATCACAACATTATATTAAAAAATTGATGTGAGTTTACAAATGTGTGCCATAATATTTAATTACAATTGTAAATTCACAATTGTAGTTTGGTAGATGAAGTTACATTTATCATTTTTTATCCTGCGAAAAGTGAAGATTGATTGCAATTATTGAAATGTATAATTTTTCGTTCCCTTCCACCCTACCCTATTATCCCTTTTTGTTTTGAAAATGAGATTCTAAGGATTTGTGATGCAGTCAGGATTTCAAAATTGATCAATCAGGTTAGATTAGTCATTTTGATATCCCAACAAAAAAATTCCTGGATTTAACGCTTGTAGGATAGGATATTTTAAATGGAACTGTACTACGGATTGAAATATCGCACCTATTTGCTTTAAAAACCATGATATCAAGTCTGGGAAAATGTCTAAGTATCTAAATTACCGTCCATTACATTGGATATTACGTTAATAATCAGAGTAACAATGTTGCTTGAAAAAAATTGAGGGTTTTTAAGGATTAAGCATTTATCCTGGAAATTTGAAACCTGCAAAGTGACGAATGTCGGATGTGGGGTGAAGAAAGCCAAGCGCAACTTGAAACTTTTCAACCTACTATTATTCTGGCTATTTTGCTCCTCGGGATTAACATATCGGTTGCCGGCCAGTCAGCTGTTACTTTTTTCAAAACTAAAGGAAAAAGCATTGATAACTACCGAAACCCTAAACAGCCTGAAGAAAACCGGGGAACATTATCAGTAGTTGACCGATAAACAAAACTCAATATTTTCGTCAATCAACCAAAACACGGCCCCAATAAAAAACCCGCCTGTTTGGGCGGGTCATCTGGTTTTTTGATGAGGGTTAGTTGATAAACCTGTTAAAGTTTCCTATCGCAGATTTTTCACTTTTGGGCAATACTGGGTCCATTAGGAAGAATAGAACCCATTCTTTGTAATCTCCGTGTATCAAATAAAGACATTTACGGTACTTGACCTTTACAACGTATGGAGCATTGTTCTCCGAACCGAGTTTCAGAAAATCATCGTCCAGTTGGTTGTACATTGCCCATACAAGGCCACGGCTTTCCAGGGCTTTTGAGAGGCTGATTTTTACTGTTTTAGACATTTTCTTTTGATAATCAGTTGAAAATCCGGCAACTGCAAAAGAAAGAAAAGCTGCAATTAAGACAAATTTCATAGTTTTCATTGTAACCTCCTGTTAATTTTTTTTTATTAATTAATGGGTTTTAAAATTTTAGTTTAAAAATCTTCTAAAACTTTATGCTACAAAGATATGTTGCATCAAGGCCCGGGACGTGGCAGTATTGTGCCAGGATTTTTTTTGGTGGTTTTCGGGGGGGACGGTTTTTTTTTGACAAAATTTGGGTTTATGAAACTATTACAGGCTCAGTTCCTGATAGTTATCGGGTTTGGGATGTACCTGATGGTGTCGGAGGTTTTGGGATTAGGCCTAACAGGTCTTAAAGACCTGTTAGGCCTTGGGGGCAACAAACAACCCCTGCCCCATCACAAACTCAAACAATTGTCGATTCCATTTTCCTGAATTGAAATACCCGGTTAACTGCCCTTAATACCAATATCGAAACAATGGGCATGGCCTCCATAGGGATTTTTTGTGGAAATTTGCTCCAACTGATCAGGAAAAAGAACAGTAACAATGAATAAAGCAGAAGGAACACCCGGTTGAATTTTGCTTTCCGGGCGGGGATAGACCAGGGTAAAACCAGCAGCAAAGGATTTGCCCACAATAAATTAAAGTTAAAATGAAGTGTCTGGTGCTCGCTCCAAATCCAGAAAGTTAGAAAAAGCATCCCAAAAATCCCTGCTAAAGAAAAAATTGCCAAGTCGATGCCATTTGTAACACTTTTGCTGGTTTTTAACCAAAAAACATCAACGGCCAAAAGCATTAGTATTATCCAGAAAACTACCAGGGGAGATGTTAGTCCATGCTGGATTTTTGGTTGGTAAGATCCATCGAGCAATATTACCGGGCCGGAAGCAAGGCCGGTTTTTTCTATCTCCTGCATAAGAAAATCAGGAAGGAAGGTAGATTGTCTTCTATTGATTTCCGGGTCGGAAAAAGGGCCTAACAAAAGATTGATGCCAAATAGCATCCACGGCCTGTTTTTTAGATAATGTTTTATTGCTGTGCGGTAACTCATGTTTGCAGGTTGGTCAAGCGAGTCATTAGCCGAAACATTTTTAGAAAAAGCAAGGATGAGGTCTGTGATTTTCGTAGAACAGTTTTGCTTGAAAAATCCGTACCTATATAATCGGTTGGCAGGCAGATTAGCAATTTGCAGTGAATCGTAAATGTCGTTCAACAATTCATTGGATAAAAGCAGG
>NIVA01000147.1:0-4829 GCA_002254335.1 Bacteroidetes bacterium 4572_114
ACATAAACCAGGAAATGCTGAATTTAATCATGTTTTATCACAACCACCGTAGGTATAAAGACGGAAAAAGAAAGGACAATACACCAATGGAACTGTTGACCGGGAAAATACAAAACAAAGATTGGCTGGAAATACTGCTCAATATAGTCGAGCAGGGGCAAGCCTGCCCAATAGCGGCATAACAAGACTTAACAACTTCTCCGATAAATCAATTAATAATTTTTATGGGATTGGTGTCTTCGGAAACACCCTATAATCAAAATTTGTTAACTACTTTTGGGAGGTTATGAAAGATGTCATCAAACTTACCAATTTTGTAGTCCCGGAGTAAACCTGTCCAATACTGGCATCGAGCATATAACAGGGGGTTGTGAATATGTTATTTTTAGTATCTTCAACAACTTCTCCATGAGTGGTATCAATATGTGTCCCGCCCATTTGCCTGACCCCGTCAATGGTTTGTTGATCTTGTCCGATGGTAACTTCAACATTATCCAATATTTTGGACACGATCACGGGTGAAATACACATTGCCCCAATAGGTTTACCAGCCTTGTGCATTGCTTTTATGACCTTTTCAACTTCCGGGTCAACATCACATTCAACACCTTTGATGGCGAAATTGCACAGATTTTTGGCCACTCCAAATCCTCCAGGAAGTAGCAGGGCATCAAAATCTCCAGCTACAAAGTCTTTTAAATCTTTAATATTACCACGGGCAATCCTGGCCGATTCAACCAAAACATTTCTCGTTTCTGGCATTTCCTCCCCCGTTAAATGATTTATTACATGATGCTGGTCGATATTGGGGGCAAACACTTGATAAGCCCCTCCCTGTTGGTCAATCGACAACAAGGTCAAAACTGCCTCATGGATTTCGGCGCCATCATACACACCGCTGCCTGCTAAAATAACTGCAAATTTGTTCATGATCCCTGGATTTATTGTTTTTATTAATGTTTAATTATTTTCAACAAACGACTATAGAAAACTCAATTTTTATATCAGGCAAAAATACATTAAAAAATGGAAATTTAATTTTAGCCTTTGTGTATTAAAACATTCTATATGTGTATGGTTTCATTCTTGGACAAGACCTTCCAGGTTTTGTACTTTAAAAAAATCCCTTTACACCGGGAATTAGGGGTTACACCCTGGGCATGAAACCTGGGGGGTCTAAGCCCGATTAAAAAAAACCGGCAGGCCTAAGCCCGATACCTCATGAAAATATTTTAGTATTTTTGTCTGGATTTTGACGTAAACTGACTAGCAATACTAAATGAAGAAAATTAACATGAAACAACACATCACACACATGGTAAGGGAGCGTGCCAAAAAGTACGGTGCACGTGAGGTATTCAGGTTCAGGGACAAAAACATGCAATACCAGCCAGTTTCCTGGGAAAACCTAATTAAGGAAATCAACCGGGTGGCACTGGCATTGGATGAACTGGGATTTGGCCTGGTCTCCAATATTGGGATTTTCGGTAATAACTCCCCACAATGGCTTATGGCCGACCTGGCCATCATGTCGGTAAGGGGCGTAACTGTTCCATTTTTTGGCAATACTTCCCTGCAACAGGTCCGCTATATTGTTGATGAGACCGAAATGAAACTGATGTTTGTTGGCAATGAGGAGCAATTGGAAAAGGCAATCTGGCTTACCGAAAACACACAAACCCTTGAAACTATCGTGTTGCTTGATCCTGAATTAAATTCCCCGGCCAAAAATTGTTACCACTGGAACGACTTCATCTCAAAGTTGGACGAAAAAGGGGCCGATGCCCGTTTGGGAAAATTAATTGATGCTGTTGAACCCGATGATCTTGCCACCATTATTTATACCTCCGGCACCACCGGCGAACCCAAAGGTGTTATGCTTGGCCAGGATAATTTTATGTTTGCCTTTAATAACCACGATGGGCGATTGAACCTGGATGAATCCGATGTTTCACTTTGTTTCCTGCCGTTGAGCCATGTTTTTGAAAGGACCTGGAGTTTATACCTCCTGCATGTGGGGGCCACCAATGTTTTTCTGGAGAACCCCAAAGAAGTGATTGAAGTACTGCCGGTGGTTAGGCCAAGCTTGATGTGCACGGTGCCCCGGTTTTTCGAAAAGACTTATGAAGGCATTCAGAAAGAAGTTGGCACCTGGCCAAATACAAAGCAAAAAATATTTGACTGGTCAATCAAAACAGGTCATAAAAGTATCGAATACAAACGAAAGTCGAAACCGTTGCCATTTGGCCTCAACCTTAAATTGAAACTGGCAGATAAACTTGTTTTGCAAAAATTAAGAAAAATATTTGGCGATAACGTAAAATCTTTTCCTTGTTCAGGTGCTGCCATAAGGCCCGGATTGCTCAGGTATTTTCATGCAATCGGCATATTTATCAATTTCGGATATGGCGCCACCGAGACTACAGCAACTGTTACATGTTATAAACCTGATGAATATGAATTTGATTCATGTGGCACTGTAATGCCCGAAGTATCAATTAAATTTGATGAAAACGATGAAATCCTGGTAAAAGGGAAAAGTGTATTCAGGGGATATTATAAAAAACCGGATGAAACCACACAGGTATTAAGTGACGGCTGGTACCGCACAGGTGATGAGGGGCATTTAACACCCGAAGGAAACCTGATTATGACCGACCGCCTGAGGGACATAATAAAAACTTCAGGGGGCAAATTTGTTTCGCCCCAAAAAATGGAACTGCTCATAGGGCAGGATGATTATGTTGAACAGATTATTGCGATAGGCGACAATAGAAAATTCATCTCGGCACTTATAGTCCCGGCATTTGATAATTTATATAAGTATGCAAAGGGCATTGGGATTGAAACTAAAGATAACCTGGAAATAATTGAAGATGACAGAATTTTGAAATTTTATCAAGACCGCATTTCAAAACTTCAGGAAGAGTTAAGCCCTTATGAAAGGATTGTCAAATACACACTTCTCCATGAGCCGTTTAGCATCGAAAACAAAGCGTTGACAACTACCTTAAAAATCCGCCGGAAGGTTATTGAGTTGAAATACCGTGATTTGATTGATGGGATGTATTTGGGTTAGGGTTTCAGGTTGCGGTTAGCTCCCTGCACTTTGCTCATAGCTCTCTGCTCCCTTCCAAGTCAACCCCCGTTAACCTCAATTCAATATCCATCATACAAATTCAATTCAACATTCAAAATCCTCTCCCCCCCCTCTCAGCTTCCTTTCGCCCACTAGCAACTCACCCTATCTAAGCTCAAGTACCATAGGTGTTTTGGCAGGTATTTTTAATTTATGTAGTTCGTAGGTTTTGCCACTGAGGATGTTTCTCCCATATCTGTAGCCATCCACCATTTCGGCGTAGTGCCCCTTGTCGAAGGTAATTTCCTTATCAGATTTGTTGAGCAATACCATAACCATATCCTCGTCATCATACCTAAAATAAACATACATGCCATCAACAGGGATAAAATGTTTCAACTTTCCGTGATGGACTACTGATTTGTTTTTCCTCCAGTTCAACAGTTTTTTCATAAACTGGAGCGATTTTAATTCATCATCAGACAATCCTTCAGCAGTAAAAGCATTCTTTTCATCGCCATCCCAGCCGCCAGGAAAATCTTTTCGGATATCGCCATGTCCACGGTTTTCGTGGCCCGTCATCAGGATTTCGGTGCCATAATAAACCTGTGGCAAACCACGGGTTGTCATCAGGAATGTCATGGCGAGTTTAAAGTTGTCGAGGTTTTCCCCCAATTTTGTATAAATCCTGTCGCCATCGTGGTTATCGGCAAAGACAACAATATCTTGTGGATTTGAATACAGATAGTCCTGGCTTAAAATATCATACATCCTGATAATCCCTGTTGACCAGCCTTCATTTTCAGTGAAGGCATTCCTGAAGGCATCGTACAACGGAAAATCAAAAACATAAGGAAGGTACGACCGGTAGTTGTTTCCCACATGCGCATTATCCTGCCAGGCCGAAACCTGTGATGGCAGTCCCAACCAAACTTCCCCCACCATCGAAAAACCAGGGTATTCTTCAAGTACACGCTTTGCCCATTCTGCCATTGCATTTTCGTAAGGGTACGGGTATGTGTCCATCCTTATGCCATCCAGGCCAACGTACTCAATCCACCAAATGCTGTTTTGGATAAGATAGTTTAGCAAAAATTTATTGTTTTGATTAAGGTCGGGCATGCTTGTGTCGAACCATCCCTCCTGGAAAATTTTCCTATCATAAGCAGAAGCATGAGGGTCGAAAACTGTCCCCCCACGGAAATTCGACCGGGTAAATTCTGGGAAATTATGTATCCAATCATCCGAAGGCATATCTTTAATAAACCAATGCTCAATGCCGCAATGGTTAAAAATCATATCCATGATAACCTTTAAACCCTTCTTGTGCATTTCTTCAACCAAAACCTTGTAATCTTCGTTGGTCCCCAAACGGGCATCAACTTTATAAAAATCGGTGATGGCATAGCCGTGATAGGAATAAGCAGGCATATTGTTTTCGAGCAGAGGGTTGAGCCAAATGGCGGTATATCCAATATCTTTAACATAATCCAGGTTGTTTATTATCCCTTGAATATCCCCACCATGACGGCCATTGGGATCAGTACGGTCGGCCTTTTCAAGCATGCCCTCCATCGAATCATTGTCAGGGTCGCCGTTTGCAAACCTGTCGGGAAACAGGAGATAAATGGCATCACCCTGGTCGAAACCTTTTCTTTCGGATGATCCGGCAACCCTGGTCTTGAGTTCATAGGAATATTCAGCCACTACCTTTTTGCCCTGTTTGAATTGGATGTTAAAACTACCGGGA
>NIVA01000147.1:4862-12235 GCA_002254335.1 Bacteroidetes bacterium 4572_114
TTTTCCACTGTCGTGGTATTGGTAATTTCCACACCTTTATAATCTATACCGGCCCGGGTGGTGGAAATATTATCACCATAAACCAAAAGCTGCAGGCTTGGGTTATTCATATCAACCCACCAAAATGGCGGCTCAACTTTTTTAAGGTCAATGTTTTGTGATTGCAGGGAAAATGATAATCCCAGAATGACCAGTAAGCTAATTAACTTCAACGCTTTTGTGTATGAGGGGCCAAACAAATTACAAGAGCATATTTTCATAGTAGTGATGAGTTTGTTTTTATTTATATTCCTTTTCTTTAATAATTTCAAACGGCTACAATTTGTAGCCAGTTCACTTCCTTCCTTTTTTAACCGGGTTTTCAGAACACTCCAGTACTTCCTTGGATTGTCGCTCTCTGTCAAAACACCAATAACATCAATAATTGAGAAATACCATTTTTCCAGTCCATCGTCCCAATGAACCCGAACTCGTTAGTCTTGAAACAATTTTATTGCATTTTCTTTTGTCACAATATCAAATTTCTTTTGTCTCCGTGAGAAATTATCATCTTCAATAATAAATTATAATTCTAATCTAAAAAGCTATATTTAGCCGCTAAACTTGTCCATACGAAGCGAAGCAAGTCCGTCTGGATGGATGCGCTAATATGAGTTTCTAATTATCTGGTAATCACGTATTTGAAAACAAAAAATTTCGCTAATTTTCAAAAACTTCGTTTTTAAACCGGACTCAATAATCAGCCAACAAAATTAATCTTTTCTGGGATTGAGCAGTCAACTTAACCATGACAGGGTTTGGAAGCCTGTCAGGGTTCAAAAGACTATTTAGAAATGAAATAAATGTTGAAACAACCTGTACAAATTAGTTTACCATTGTGTACAAATTGTTTACTTTGCCGTCGATTTCAAAAAAGAAATAATTCATCTGAAAATGAAACCATTACATAGGATATTGGTTTACATATATTATCTCAAGCGGAAGTACCTGAACAACCGCCAGTTTATGATGGCACTGAGTGTTGTCATTGGGTTTCTTAGTGGGCTGGCTGCCGTTATCATAAAGAATGCAGTTCATTTAATTAAGTATCTGCTTGTTGCCGGGCTAAATGTTAAGAGCAATCAGTTCCTGTACTTTTTTTACCCAATTATAGGTATCATTATTACGGTATTGTTCATAAAGTTTATCCTCAGGCAATATGTGGGCGATGGTGTCCCCAGCGTGCTTTATGCCATTTCTAAAACCAAGGGCATACTAAAAAAGCACAACATGTTTTCGTCAGTGGTCAGCAGTTCATTTACAGTTGGCTTTGGCGGTTCGGTTGGGCTGGAAGGCCCTGCGCTCACTTCCTATTTTTTCCTGGGCATGGACGTGTTATATCCCCTTGAAATTACCGAAAAATTTAAGATGCAGGACATCGGCCTTTATATTTTATTGGGTGTTGCCACAGGTTTGGCCAGCTTGTATTTTACCAAAATATACATGTATTTCCAAACGTTCTTTTCCGGCATTAAAAAATGGTACGCCCGGCTATTGATTGGCGGTTCACTCCTCGGTATCCTCATATATTTCTTCCCATCCCTCTACGGCGAAGGCTATGAAGCTACTAATTCATGTTTGCATGGTAGTACCATAACACTGTTCAACGATACCCTGTTTTATTCGTTTAAGGATAATATAAGTATGGTTTTCGTACTGCTGGTTGTAATTATCCTGATGAAGGTAATCGCCACTTCCCTTACTTTTGGTGCCGGTGGTATAGGCGGTATTTTTGCGCCAACGCTTTTTACAGGGGCGCATGTGGGCCTGTTGTTTGCCATTTTTGTTAATTACATTGGATATGGGCCAATTTCCACGACCAACTTTGCCCTCGTGGGTATGGCAGGCTTGATTGCCGGCGTGATACATGCCCCGCTCACGGCCATTTTCCTCATTGCCGAAATTTCGCAGGGCTACGAACTTTTTATGCCTTTAATGATCACGGCAGTGGTGTCATTTATAACTATAAGGTTTTTTGAACCAAACTCTGTTTACACCATACAATTGGCTAAACGTGGCGAACTGATGACACACCACCATGATAAAAATGTACTTGCTATGCTTGATTTCAGGAAGTTGGTGGAAACCAATTTTAACACTGTTCATGTAGAGGCCTCTTTGGGCAACCTGGTCGAAGTTATTGAAAATTCCAATCGTAATATTTTTCCGGTCGTTGACGATGACGGTATTTTTCATGGCCATGTAATCCTCGACAATGTAAGGCACAAAATGTTCAAGCCTGAGATTTACAATACCACTACGGTAGGAGATTTGATGATAACCCCTAAATTTACTGTAACACACAAAGATACCATAGAAGAAATTGCCCAGAAATTCAAGGAAAGCGGCAAGTATAACCTGCCCGTAATCGAAAACGGAAAGTATATGGGCTACATTTCAAAAGCCAATTTGTTTGGTGCTTATCGCGATAAATTGAGAGAAGTTTCGGAGCATTGAGACAGTTTTTTATTTGGGCGGCTGAACCAGGCTTTCCGTTTGTAGTTGTCTCATGCCGGCTGGTTTTTGTAGGTGGTACGTGGGCTTTCACCGCCCGTCCGAAGCGCAGCGAAGGCGGGTTTCCTCAGCCTCCGCCCACCAACAAAAATTACAGCCGGCCCCCGATAACTATCGGGGTCAACAAGCTACCACTCCAATCCTTGCCGCTATATACAATATGGCCAATAAATATCCCCAATGGAAAATGTTTCGCTAAAAGATGTCAGTTATCCGGATTTTTGCTAAAACGAAACACCCTTCAAGGTCTGGTAGTCATTAGAAACAGAATGCCCGCCATCGTCTGCGCTGTGCTTGACTATGGCGGGCGGGGGCGGAGAGTAAGGGATTCGAACCCTTGTTCCAGTGCAAACCGGAAAACGGTTTTCGAGACCGCCGCATTCGACCACTCTGCCAACTCTCCAAAAATGGAGGTGCAAAAGTAAAAAGATTTTTTTATGATTATAAACGATCAGGAAATAAAAAACATACCTGTCGCCACTGATAAAGCTACGGCGACACACGGTCATTTCTAATTTGTTTGACTTCAGCGGTTTATACAAGACGTTTCTTAAGAAATGCACGACCCGAACCACTTTTAAGGTACTTTTCAAATGCAATGGCTTTGTATTTATCTGTAAAAGACAAATGGGTTAGGAGTGTAACAGGCCTGATATCTTTCGTTGCCGGAACATGTCCGTTTACATGTCTGGTTCACCTTTCTTCAATATCTTTGGTATGCCCGACATAGGTTTTGTTATTGCTACATTTTAGAATATAAACATGTTCAGAGGTGAAGTCTTTAAGGTGGGGCTGTTTACTGGGGATAGTTTTGTTGGTAATTTTCACATTGGTCGGTTTTTATTAAAAAGCCCGCCATCGCCTCACTTTGTTCGGCTATGGCGGGCGGAGGCGGAGAGAGAGGGATTCGAACCCCCGGACCCGTGAAGGTCAACGGTTTTCAAGACCGCCGCATTAAACCGCTCTGCCATCTCTCCAATTGGGCGGCGAAAATACACTTTTTTTAATTTGTGCAAGTTTTTATGTCAAAATAAAATCCGGTAGCCTCACGTTTTATGCGTATCCAAAACCGATAACTTAAAGGAATTTGCCTTAATCTTTTTTTTCTTGACGTACATTTGTCAATTCTCTAATTTTGTTGCTGTTCTAATTATATTAATACATTATACAATGAAAAATTTTGTTGCAGTTGTTTTAGTCCTCTTCGGTTTTATGTGTGGCCAGGCCCTTGCCGGGGAATATGTACATGCACAGTTATTCTACTCCAAATTTTACTCCCCCTCAGAAGGCCCATATTTCGAAACCTACCTCTCTGTTGTTGGGTCGAGTGTTGTGTTTACAAAAAATGAATCCGGTAAATTTCAGGGCACAATTGAAATTACCATGATCTTTACCAAGGACAGTTTAGTTGTTAATTATGACAAATATGAATTATTAAGCCCTGAAGTGGCGGATACCGCAAACATTGATTTTAATTTTCTTGACCAGCAACGTTTTAGCCTGCCCAACGGGGTATATGATTACGAAATCCAAATCAAAGACCTCAATAGCAAATCGCCACCCTTTAAGACTTCTCAAACAGTTGATATCGGTTTCGCTGAAGATAAAATATCAATCTCCGGGATTGAACTTATCGAATCTTATTCCAAAACCAACGAACCAAATATCCTGACAAAAAGTGGGTTGGACTTGGTCCCTTATGTTTGGGATTTCTATCCTGACAGAATAAATAATCTCCGTTTTTATGCAGAAATATACAACTCACAAAAAGTATTTGGTGAGGAGGGGAAATTCCTTCTTAACTACTTCATCGAAAATTATGAGAACCAGGTGCGCCTCACCAAATTTGTAAGGTTCAAACGTGAAATTGCCAAGCCGGTAAATGTCCTGTTCGCCGACTTTGATATCACCGAACTCCCATCGGGCAACTACAATATTGTGATTGAAGTAAGGGATCGTGAAAACAAAATACTGGTTTCCAATAAAATGTTTTTCCAAAGGAGCAACCCTGATATTGAGCCGGATTTTACGGATATTGCCGGGTTAACAGTGGATAACTCATTTGTTGCCCAAATGACAAACAAGGACACTCTTTTGGGGTACATCCACAGCCTTGCCCCCATTTCGACTAATATGGAAATGAATTTTGTTAAGTATCAACTTGATGTTCCCGGGGCAGATTTAGATATTATGCAAAGGTATTTGCTTAGTTTTTGGGTAAACCGGGACAACCTCGACCCAGAGTATGCATGGAAACAGTATCTCGAATCCGTTGAGCTGGTGGATGAGCAATTTGGATATCCCGGCAAGAAAGGTAAAAAAGGTTATGAAACTGATATGGGCCGTGTGTTCCTGAAATACGGCCCACCAAACTCCATTACCGACCGGCCCTTTGATGCCAGTAGCTCAGGGATGGCCATTAACAATGGTGGTGGCTCAACCACTGGTAGCGGTTCAGTGCCTTATCAAATATGGCATTATTATACCCTGGAAAATCAGCGGAACAAGAAATTTGTTTTTGCCAATCCTAACCTTGCCGCCTACGATTATGAACTGATCCACTCAAACATGCCGGGAGAAATTAATAATGCCAACTGGCAGAATGATTTGCGCCGGGTTACGAGTGGGGCAGCACTGCCGGACGTTGACACCTACGGAGGGCAATCAGGTGATTTTTACAATAACCCACGATAAACAGCTTTTTCTTTCCATCATTCCATACCTGTTTCAGCCAATAATTTTCCGGTTTCTTTGTCGTTATGGTTACTTTTGCAAAATAAATGAAGACAGCAATTGTAATTCTTAATTGGAACGGGAAAAGATATCTCGAAAAGTTTCTCCCCGGGGTTATTAAAACCAGCAGGGGCGTTGCCGATGTGGTTGTGGCCGATAATGATTCAGCTGATGGTTCAGTAGGGTTCCTCAAAAATAATTTCCCGGATGTGCGGGTTATCCAAAACCCCGAAAATGGTGGCTTTTCCAAGGGCTACAACCAGGCTTTACAGCAAATTGAAGCCGAATATTATATCCTTTTAAATTCCGACATTGAAGTTGCTGATGGCTGGATTGAACCAGTCATCGAACTGATGGAAACCGACAATCAGATTGCAGCTTGCCAACCAAAAATACTCTCATATCACGAAAAAGATAAATTTGAATATGCCGGTGCGGCAGGAGGTTTTATCGATAAATACGGTTATCCGTTTTGCAGGGGAAGGGTTTTTCAATCCATCGAAAAAGATCAGGGACAATACAACGACAATATCGAAATTTTTTGGGCCACCGGGGCATGTATGTTTATACGCTCATCATATTTTCATGAGATTGGTGGTTTTGATGACGACTTTTTTGCACACATGGAAGAGATTGATATTTGCTGGCGGCTGAAGCACAAAGGCTATAAAATTATGTATTGCGGCCAATCAAAAGTTTACCATATTGGTGGAGGTTCATTGGACAAATCATCGGCCCGTAAGACTTATTTCAATATGCGGAACAACAGTACAATGATGTATAAAAACCTGCCAAGGAAAGAATTATATACCGTATTCTACTTCCGGTTTATCCTGGATTTTGCTGCTGCATTAAAGTTCCTGATCGATGGGGGGATCAAGCATTTTGTTGCAGTATTGAGGGCACATTTTGGATTTTATTTTTCCTACAAAAAGAACCGGGACAAAAGAAATCAAATCAACCATCAATATGTTTCGCAGGTTTATCATGGAAACATTGCTTACGATCACTTCCTGCGCAAGATCAAAAAGTTTTCGTTTTCACAACTCAACCCTAATAGATTTAGTTGATAGATGGAAGATTGGTTTCAGGTTTCCCTCCTTCGCTTCGCTTCGGCGGGCAGACAGGTTTCAGGTTTCAGGTTGCGCTTGGCTTCCTTCAACCGACACCCGGCATCCGACACCCGTCGTTTCGCAGGTTTCAAGTTTCAGGTTTCGTTAGCTGATACCGATTACCGATTACTGTTTATTGATCCGACACCCATCGTTTCGCAGGTTTCAGGTTTCGTTAGCTGATACCGATTACCGATTACTGTTTATTGATCACAAGGGTTTCCATCCCATCCCTTTGGTCAGGGTTTTAAACCCTTGTGGGATGTGCCACATTAACCAATCAGGCCCAACAACGCAAGCCTGTACGAACCCAGCCCAAACCCAATGACCGATCCCCTGGCATTGGGGGCTATGTAGGAAATATGCCTGAAACCCTCACGCTGAAAAATATTTGAAATATGCACTTCAATGACCGGGGATTTTATTGCCTTTACCGCATCGCCAATCGCAACCGAAGTATGTGTATAAGCACCGGCATTTAATATTATCCCGTCAACATTAAACCCAACCTCGTGCAGTTTATCTATAATTTCACCTTCAATATTCGACTGGAAGAATGATATTTCCACAGGCTGAAACTGGCTGCGTAGTTTTTCAAGGTAAGAATTGAAATCCTGGTTTCCGTAAATTTCAGGTTCTCGTTTGCCCAACAAATTCAAATTTGGCCCATTAATAATCCAAACCGACATTTTTTGTTTTTTATTCATCAAACAAAAGTACAAATCAGAATATTAACTTTACCTTATTTTCAAAAAATAAGTAATTATGGAAATAAATGAAAGGTTTATCGAGGCAGTTATTGATTATCATTACCTAACCTGGACGAGCCAGAACCAAACAGGGATTTTTCGCATCTTTGAAGCATGGATTTAAGGGAGCAGGATAAAACACTCAATGGGCAAAAGTTCAATAAAGATGTATGATAAATTTTCAAAAATACTCCGTATTGAAACAACAACCAATGATGTTTCATTT
>NIVA01000148.1 GCA_002254335.1 Bacteroidetes bacterium 4572_114
GGTATTAATCTGAAATCACAAACCATCGACTTTATGGACAGACTAAAATTAGCATCAGTTCCCAAACCAAAGATGAGTTTAGTCTAAAAAGCAAACATTTAGTAGAATAGCTGTCAGACAGTTTAAACAAAAGTAAAATACATAATACCTTAGCTGCAATGTGTAAGTTGAAGGATAACTGTCTGACAGCTTTTTAGACCTGACCCCCTGACCCAAAGATGAACCCCAAAATAATGTAACATTTATCAATATTTATCGTCAATAAAAATAACTGAAACATGAAAATTACTTTCACAATAATAATTATTTGCACCCTGTTTTCAACAATACAGGCACAGGATATTTTTGAGAAATCAATAGACATAAAAACCAATAAAACAGTAAGCCTCGATTTTGATTTCGCCGACCAGATCATCATTAAAACCTGGGATAAAAAAGAGGCTTATGTTAAAGCAACCGTAAATATTAACGACAATAAGGACAATGATAAATTTAGCCTCAAAGTTTCATCAGACAAAAACGGGGCAAGTTTTGAATCGGACATCAAAGACCTCGAAAAATTGAGCAAGCATAAAACCCGATACCAACATGGGGTAATAGTCAGGGATGATAACCACTGCATTCATATGGAAATTGATTTTGAGGTTTTCCTGCCCGGATCGGTACAGATTGATATTAACACCATCAGCGGGGACATCGAGATAATTGGACTGTCGGAACCAATGGACATAAAAACCATCAGTGGTTTTATCGACATTACAATCAATCCGAAAAGCAGGGTAGGGTTTAACCTGGAAACCATAACAGGTGGGTTTTACTCAAACCTCGACCTGGATATTTTAAAACAAACAGACTGGAAACATCATTTTGTTGGGGGCGACCTGGAAGCAAAACTTAATGGTGGTGGCACCGAAATAAACCTGGAGACAATTAGTGGTGATATTTATTTGAGGGAAGAAAAATAATCGGACATGAACTTTTAGTCCATTAAACTCTGTCAGGTCCTGCCCCCGATAGTTATCGGGGCTGACAGGTTTTACACGCATCTAATTCCCTTAGCGACTTTAAGTCGCTTAGGGAATAACAGGTTTTGAAGCTTTAACCTCAGATGAATGGGAATAATAAATTTAAAATTATCGTAATTATTTAGCTGCTTCTAATCAGTCCAAATCAAATGCCCGCTACCATAGACCCCCTCTAACTCCCCCTTCCCATACGGACTTCCTTCGGTCGAAGGGGGAGAATGCCACCGCACTGGCTGCTGCAGAGGCTCGTGCGTGGGGGACTCCCTTCCCTTTCAGGGGAAGGGGCGGGGATGGGGTCAGAAAGATTTTGCAAATAAAACAACCAGCAAAATAATTACAAAATATCCACCATAACAAAGGCCGATGAATAACTCAGTACCCCATCCACTTTTCCCTGCCCGACTTCGTCATTCAGGCGGGCATTCTTCCGTCTTTCCATGCTTCCATTCTTCCAACTTTTAATAAAAACTAAACCATGATCTGGAACTATCTCAAATCAGCAATCCGCAATATCCGCACACAAAAGGGATATGCATTTATTAACATCCTTGGCCTGTCGATTGGACTGGCAGCAACCATCCTTATCATGCTATGGGTGGTAAACGAGTTGAGCTTCAACCGCAACAACAAGAATTTTAGCAATATTTACCGCGTTGTCCAACAACAAATGTATTCTTCCGGGCCATTGACCACACCATGTATGCCCGGCCCATTGGCTGCCGACCTCAAAAATGACTTTCCCGAGTTTGTGGATGTTTTCAGGTTTTATGAAATTTCGGGCGTCATTAGCTACAAGGAAAAACGTTTTGCTGATTATGTTCAACTTGCCGACTCGGGATTATTCAATGTTTTTAGCTTCCAATTTCTTCAGGGATCTCCTAAAACTGCTTTACGGCCATACACTGCTATCCTTTCCCGCAAAGGGGCAGAAAAATATTTTGGCGATGAAGACCCCATGGGCAAAGTATTAAAACTGAACAATGAATTAAGTTTACGGGTGAATGGCATCATAGAAAACCCACCCGAAAACTCATCTTTCGATAAGGAAATATTTATCCCTTTTCAACATCTAAAAGACCTGGGCTGGACAATTGACCGCTACGGATGGAACACTTTTTATATTTACGTACAGCTCCCTGAAAATGTAGATTATGCGCAGGTCAACGACAAAATTAAAGACTACTTCAAAAAGATAAGGGACGATGATGAACTGCAAGTCGAGCTTTTCCTTTTCCCGTTAAAAAACGAAAGGCTCTATTCGTTCACAGGCGCACCTGCCCAAATCACCAACATCTATATTTTTTCAATCATTGCCATATTCATCTTGCTAATTGCATGCATCAACTTTATGAACCTCGCCACAGCAAGGGCATCGAAACGTGGCAGGGAAATCGGGCTAAGGAAAGTAGTGGGCGCACAGCAGCGCCAACTAATATTTCAGTTTATAAGCGAATCGGTGGTTATGGCCCTTTTGGCCCTGGTTATCTCAATAATTTTAACCACGCTGTTTCTACCAACATTTAACGATCTTACAGAAAAGACATTAACTTTTAACCTGTTAAATCCATATACGATAATCACTTTATTGGGGATCGCTTTATTGACCGGCCTGGTGGCAGGCAGTTACCCGGCGTTTTATATGGCAACGCTCAACCCGCTTAAAACCATCCGCAAAAGCACAAGTGGGGTTAGTGGCAACCCCTGGTTCAGGCGGTCGTTGGTAGTATTTCAGTTTGTCCTGTCAATTGGGCTTATCATCAGTACAATCGTGATATACAAGCAAATCACTTATATCCAGGACAAAAATCTTGGGATGAACAAAGAGAATGTGATCTATGCCAGGGTAAGGGGCGATATGCCTGAAAACTTCTATGACTTTAAAAATAAGATTTTACAGGACCCAAATGTAATCAACGCTTCCAGGTCATCGCACCTTCCGTTTTATGTTGGTAGCAACAGTGGTGGGCTGGGTTGGTTGGGAAAGGATACTGATGATGATGTGTTGATCGGGTTCGAAAGGGCTGATTGGGATTACCTCGAAACTATGCAAATGGAGTTGGTGGAAGGCCGCTTTTTTGAGCAGGGGTACTCAACCGATTCAACGGCGGTGGTGGTTAATGAATCGGCCATAAAAACCATGGGCATGAAGGATCCCATCGGGAAATGGATAAGTTTTGGAGATGATGAAGCTGACCGATATACAATTATAGGGGTGCTCAAGGATTTCCACTTCCTACCGTTTAACCACGAAATAGAGCCATTGTCGGTCTTCTTCCAGCCACAAGAATCACAATTCATGTTGATAAAGGTAAATGGCCAAAAAACTGAAGAAGCCATTGCCCATATCGAAAAAACATGGAATAATTTTCTGCCCGCCTTTCCTTTCGAGTACCGCTTTTTAGACGATTACTACGGCAAAATTTACAGCGATGAAGCAAGCCTGGCACGTCTGATAAAATACTTTGCGATACTGGCAATCATTATCTCCTGCCTTGGTTTGTTTGGCCTTGCTTCGTTCACAGCCGCGCAAAGGACAAAAGAGATAGGTATCCGTAAGGTGTTGGGTTCGTCCATTGGCAAGATTATTATATTACAGCAGCGCGAGTTTATCTGGCTGGTGGTTGTGGCAAATGTTATTTCATGGCCGGTATCGTGGTATTTTATGAACAATTGGCTTGATAGTTATGTTTATAAAATCAATTTATCTTTTATCTTCTTTTTCATTGCAGGGGGCCTGTCGCTGGCCATCACATTCCTCACAGTATTTTTCCTTGCTTACAGGGCAGCTTTAAAAAACCCGGTTGATGCTATAAAATACGAATAGATTGGTGAGGAGGGGGCCGGGTGACGGGTGTCGGATGACAGTGATTAATAGGGCGGCTGAACCGGGCTTTCCGTTTGTAGTTGTCTCATGCCGGCTGTTTTTTTGTAAGTGTGCAGGGGTCTTCCTTCGTCAGCCACTGCACACCAACAAAAAAAATCAGCCGGCATTTCAACAAGCTACCACTTCAATCCCTGCCGCAGTACAACAACTTAATAATCATCCAGGTGACTTTGAATCGCTATGGGAATAAAACAGGATTGCCCAAATATTTTATTAAATATCCACTTTCATAAAAAATGTTGTTTACTACTGCATGCAATTCATCTTTTCTTGAAATTTTTTTGTAAATTTGTCAGCTTAACCATAACAATAAAATCTATGAAAAAGATTCTAATACTGATGGTAGGGATACTAATTTCAGTTCAAACTTACTCCCAGTGGAACTGGCCAATAATCACTTTTGATGATTCAACCTATTTGAATTATATAATAATCGATACAATTTCAAATACTAACAATATCTGGCAGGTAGGGGCACCTGATAAAATTAATTTTACACAGGCGTATTCCCAACCTAATGCGATGGTAACTGACACCAATCAGCCTTATCCGGCCAACGATACTTCAATATTTTATATCAGGTATGTTACTCCCGAAAATATTTGGGGATCAGGTTGGGTTCAAACCGCACTTGTTTTCCGTTACAAAATAGATACTGATGAAGATTTTGATTTCGGGAAAATTGAATTCTCTCCCGATAATGGACAATTATGGATTGATTATTCAAATGACACAATATATAACAATTGCTACTATTTAACCTCAGATCCTGTTTTCACAGGTACAAGTGTGTCATGGTCCCAATTTGGGGTTTATAATGAACCTTACAGTTTTAATATCAATGATGGTGATACCGTTTGGTATAGGTTTACTTTTATTAGCGATGGGATACAAAACCAAAACGATGGCTGGATGATAGACGACATCTATTTGGAAGATATTTACGAAGGGGTTGAAGAATCTATCAATAGAACTATTTCTCTTAATATTTATCCAAATCCGGTAAAAAATCAAAGTGTTTTCATTCTTTTTGAAAACATCACTTGTTTTGATAATATTGAATTAATGTGTTATAATGTTTATGGTTTGATGATGTACAAGGAAAGGGTTGACCGCCATCAGAGCGAAAGCAGGGTTTCAACTGAGGGCTGGCCACCAGGGATATACATGGCCATCATTTCCAGTAATGGCACCGCCATAGGCAAGCGCAAGTTTGTGGTTGAGTAAATGAATTTTATCCTTTTTCTAAACCAACCCTATACGCATTCAATTCCCTAAGCGACCCCATACGGACTACCTTCGTGTCGTTTGAACGCTAAGGGAATAAAAGACTGCTCCCATTTTCAAATTAACAAATCATCACATTTTCAAATTATTTTCCATTCTTCCCCTCTTCCCCCATTTCTCCATTCCTCCATTCCCCCATTTCTCCATTCCTCCATTCCCCCATCCCTCCATTCTTCCATTCTTCCACTCTTCCATTCCTCCATTC
>NIVA01000149.1 GCA_002254335.1 Bacteroidetes bacterium 4572_114
GCGTGAGCGTCATACTTGTTATTCTTTAGTGTGTGTAAAATTTGGCGATTTTCCGATACAAGAATAAAAGCTAACGCTTTCTATTTTAATATTTTAAATTGATTATGTCATTGTGTTATTCGTTGTGGTTATTTATGTTTACAGATATTGGATGTCTGTAATAATAATTTGAATTATCTCCCGGCCATTTCTTTTTCAAATTGTAACCTGTGTTTTTTAAAATATTCAACTACCTGCTCTGGTGTCAAACTGGAAATTTCTTTATTTACCATTTCTCGTAAATTGCGCATTAATTTTACTGCGTCAAACTTTTCCTTTTTATTCTTCATAATCAATGAGGTTTTTAGGTGACCGGATTTCCAATCTGGGATATCCATTCCTTAAATTAATTGAATTGTACCCAAAAATTCTTTTTATATTAACGATATGTTTAAAGTTCCACGAAACTAATATATCAATTTTATATACTGTCGCCAAAGCTATATGCAAACAGTCATCCGTGCTTGTTCGCCCAACTACTTTTTCATTTAGATAATCCTCAGCAAGTGCATAAACTTCCGTTGTAGTTTCAACTGTTTCAAAAGTTAACCCTATATCATTAAGCAATGTTTTTACATGTTGTGGTGCCCCAAGCAATTCCCTTTGAGTTACATCTGAAAGCACCAAATCGTATTCCTGATTACGAACCGATTCGAAAAGTTTTTTGGTCTCGAATTCGAATTCTGGATCAAAGTATCCACCAATTACAGAAGTGTCAATGTATAATTTGAGCGTTTTCATGTTTGAATTAAGTTACTTGTTCGTTAATATGTGTTTATTACCTTTCTGTGTTAGTTTTCTCTCAGAACTGTTACCGGAAAACAAATCGTAATCAAATGTATTTGCAAATTTACTAAATTAAACATGAAAAGCGTGGAACTGTAGCTTATCCGAAACTAAGGCATCGCCAAACGCCTACACACCAAACAAGAACAGCCCACGCCTGATGCGTGAGCGTTGTACTTGTTATAAATTACCAATTTCACTCTGTTCATGTTTGTATGGGGTTCGCAAATGGCCGGTTAAAAATTTCGTTTCATCTTCTTTGTCCCATTTATTTTCGTCCCAAACCTTATCAGCCAAATCCATTGCTTTATTTGCAAAGTATTGAACTAAAAAATCTTTAATTTCTAATAAGTCATCTTCAGATATTGGTTTTGTAAAGAGTTTTAATAATTCTAATTGCAAGTTAGTAAGCGGTGTTTGTATCGTTTTTTGCATACTGAGTATTTATTTGTTGTAAAATTATTAATAATAGTTATACCTGCACTAAGCTATTATAATATTTCCAATTCCATTATTAATATCTTTGATTGCTTTGTCTAATCTTTTTCTGTTTGTTTCAGATTTCATTAAGTACTCTGTTTCTTCATAAGCGCTTTTGTGGTTTATACGTTCTTCAATAATCTCTAAAACTGCCTGTTCAGGTGTTTGACATGCTAACATGGCAAAATCAGATATTTTATTTTGTAATTCATCCGGGATATTAATTGTTATCATTTTAGCCTCCTTTATGGTTGATGTTTTTATTTTAATTTGCGTTAGTTTTCTTTCAAAACAAATGGCTTATCAAATTATTTTACAAATATACTAAAACAGGTCAATCTTTTATCCAATACCACCCTTTGTTTTAAAATTGTATTTTTACGAAAATAAAAATTTTGCTCTAATGATCATTCAAAACCCAACATATAATTTCCTCCCAAACGTAAAACAAATCCTGTTTTTGACTTTTATAACACTACTAATTTTTCTTTTTGGCAACAGAGATGGAATGAGCCAGAATATTGCCGGTAATAATCCAGTAAACGCAAGAATTGCATTTTACAACGTTGAAAACCTGTTTGATGTTTATGACGATTCCCTTGCCCGCGACGAAGAATTTACCCCGGAAGGCCCGAGGCATTGGAACAACAATAAATTCTATAAGAAAATCAATAACACCTACAAAGTGATCATGGCCTTGGGCGAATCCGGGCCTCCTGTAATTGTAGGGCTTTGTGAAATTGAAAACCGTTTTGTGTTGGAAAAACTTGTTTACGATACACCGTTAAAGAATTTTAATTACCGGATTATTCAATTCGAATCGCCCGACCGGCGCGGGATTGATGTGGCCCTGCTTTACCGGGCCAACCTGTTTGAGCCGCTTTTCAGCGAGGCCGTCCCTGTTTTATTCCCGTTCGATACTGCCTCCAGGACACGCGATATTTTGCATGTAAAAGGGGTGTTGCTCAACACCGATACCGTGCACATTTTTGTAAACCACTGGCCTTCGCGCTACGGCGGTTATTTGCCCACAGTCCCAAAAAGAAACTATGCGGCACAGGTACTTAAAGCTAAAACTGATTCCATTTTGAGTATCAATGAAAATGCTGCTATTTTGATAATGGGCGATTTTAACGATGGCCCACAAGATGAAAGTATTTCAGAAATTTTATCGGCAAAAGATCCTGCCGGCCCGATTTCTAAAAGTGAAATGTACAATTTAATGCTGACGAAACAGGAAGGTTGGCCGTACGGATCACTTAAATATCAACAAGGATGGAATAGGTTCGACCAGCTCATTGTTACGGGCAGCTTATTGGACGGATACTCTTCGCCCCAGGTTTCAAAACAGGGGGCCATAATTTATCATGCACCATTTTTATTGGAAACGGATAAAACCCATTTGGGCCAAAAACCAAAACGGACTTATGTTGGATTTAAATATAATGGGGGGTTTAGTGACCACCTGCCTGTTTATGTCGATATAAATGTTAATCGCAGGAAACCTTAGGGAATATTGCCATTGATCCCTCTTTTTTATTGCCACTGATTTCTCAAATTGTCATACTTTTTTTTGACGTGGGTTTGCGCTGGTTTAACGGATAAAACAAAAATCCGTAATATCCGCGATAATCTGCGTCTTGCTTTTTTTTGACGCGGGTTTGCGCTGGTTTAACGGATAAAACAAAAATCCGCAAAATCCGCTTTAATCTGCGTCTTACTTTTCTTATTCCCACACCCCCGAAACAGGAGAAGAACACTCCGGGCATTTCCCATTTATAATCTCATTTTTCAGGATAGTGAAACCTTTGCGCTCTATCAACAGGTTTTTGCAGGCCGGACAATAAGTATTTTCTGCACCCGTGCCCGGAAGGTTTCCGATATAAATATATGACAACCCTTCAGCAAGTGCAATTTCCCTGGCTTTTTCCAAAGTTTTGCGTGGTGTGGCGGGCAGTTGTGCCAATTTATATTGTGGGTGAAAACGGCTGAAATGTAAAGGTGTATCCACAAATCCGTTTTCTGCCAGCCAGCCACACATCTTTTTTATCATCTCCTGATCATCCGTCCAGTTGGGGACAATTAGGTTGGTAATCTCAAGCCAAACCCCGGCATCCTTAAGGTATTTCAGTGTGTCGAGCACGGGCTGCAAAGTACCGGCGTTGAGCATTTCATAAACTTCATTGCTAAAACTTTTTAGGTCGATATTGGCTGCATCGATATATTGGGCCAGTTCACGCAATGGCTCTTTATTAATATACCCTGCCGACACAATAACATTTTTTATTCCCTTTAACCGGGCAATTTTAGCTGTATCGTAAGTGTATTCATAAAAAGCCACTGGATCGGAATATGTATAAGCAATAGACCGGCAATTATTTTGTTTGGCGTTTTCAACCACATTTTCCGGCATCAGGTCATAGTTACGTGTGTCAAGCGGGCTGGACTGGGAAATTTCCCAATTCTGACAATTCAGGCAGGCCAGGTTGCATCCCGCCGTAGCAATGGAAAAGGCTTTGCTTTGGGGCAGGAAATGATACAATGGCTTTTTCTCGATCGGGTCAACATGCACGGCGCATGGATTCCCATAAGCGATGGTATAAAGTTTATCGTCCTTGTGGTATCTCGTCCGGCAATCACCGTTCTCTTCGGGTTTGATTTTGCATTCGTTGGGGCATATCAGACATTTCATCCCTTTAGCCGTGGGTGTATAAAACATGGCCTCCCTGCTGAATTTCCCCAGGCCCTTTTCGGGAACAGGACTGGCTGACCAAAGTGGCAGGCCGCTGGTAAGAGCACATATACTGCATGTCCCTGCAAGTCCAAGTTTCAGAAATTTTCGTTTATTTATTTGTTTGGCTGACATGTGAAACGTTTGTTTAAATTCCCCTCAAATATAGTTAAAAATTGGAGAATGACATTTTGCGGAGCTATACATAAACTATTTATATTTTGGGCGGCTAAACCGGGCTTTCCGTTTGTAGTTGTCTCATGCCGGCTGGTTTTTGTAGGTGGTACGTGGGCTTCGTTCCTCAGCCTCCGCCCACCAACAAAAACTACAGCCGCCATTACAACAAGCTACCACTGCAATCCCTGCCGCAGGAAAACGTCTCCGGTTGTACTATATTTCTTGTTTGGAAAAAAGGTATAGGTTGGAAGTATCTGCTTATTTTCTAGCGTACTTATTAATTTAATAATGAGTCCGGCATAAAAAGGTCGATAATCACAAATAAGACCGTTTAAGTCAGGGCTTGAATTTTTAACAGACTGGTTGTCAGATGTAATATTTGTAGTGGTTTGTAAATATATTCAAACCCTTACTTTTTAGGCTGGACTCAATAGTCAAGGCTTAACTTCAGTTGTCTGCCGAACCCCTCCCTAATTATTCTCATAAGTGTAGATAGCCTAATGTCGGAAGCATTATTTTCAATGCGGGATATATAAGTCTTTGTTGTTCCACATTTTTGCGCTAACTGTTCTTGTGTCAGTCCATTATTTTTTCTTAATTCTTGAAGCATTACCCCAAGTTTAAACGCTTCAAACCCTTCTTCAAAACTTTCCCTATCTTCTGTCCCTCTCTTTCCATACTGTTGGTCCAAGTGGTCGGTAAACGATGTCAAATTACTATTTTCTGTTTTTTCATCGAAGTATTGTTTTTTTGAAAAACAAAATTAACACAATCAATAAATTTATCCCAAACAACAAAAAAGCAGTAAGGGGCAAGCCCAATGTAGGCACCAAAAGTATAGAAGCCAAAATTGCCCCTCCTGCCGCACCAAGCAGATCGGCGGCATAAGCTGACGAGGAAACAGTGGCCCTGGCCCCTTTTCGCAATTTCATCACCCAGGAAAACTGAAGCCCGGTCATTCCACCAAAAACTAACATAATGAGGTAAAACAATGTTTTTAAATACAATTCAGGAATTGAAAAATTAGACA
>NIVA01000150.1 GCA_002254335.1 Bacteroidetes bacterium 4572_114
GGGGGCAGCCGGATATTTTTTGGATATGGTAAAAAACGCCGATCCTGATTTTCCAAACTTCTACAAGAATGATTTAAAAGATGAAAGTATGTTGGAACAGAATGGGTTGTTTATCAGGAATTTTTTGGGGTTATGATTCAATAATGATTCCTGGTTTAAACCTAACAGGTTTTGAAAACCTGTTAGGTTTTCTTACAGATTTGAATGGATGATATTCTAATTTATTTGTATTTCGGGGTATCCTCCTCCATTGCCAACCGTGGCTCCAATATTTCTTCATCCTGAAACATGTCGCTTTCAACCACCACAGAATTTGTAATAAACTTCCGCTGGAAAAAGATCAGCAAAAATACCCCAATGGTAATGGAAGAGTCTGCGATGTTAAAAACAGGCCTGAAAAAGATAAAATCCCGGCCTCCCCAAAAGGGCACCCAAGCAGGATAATAGCCTTTGAAGAGGGGGAAATAGAGCATGTCAACTACTTTGCCGTGGAGAAAAGTGGCATATCCTCCCCCATCGGGAAACAGTTCGGCAACAGTATGAAAAGACGAATAACTAAAAATAAGGCCATAGAAAGCACTATCGAGAATATTGCCAATTGCCCCAGCAAAAATGAGTGAAATACTGATTATAATCCCCGTGGCGGCACTCTTTTTAATAAGGTCGGATAAATACCACCCAATGGCAATAATGGCAAAAATGCGGAACAAACTCAAAATAAGCTTACCAAATTCCCCGCCAAAACTAAGGCCAAATGCCATTCCATCATCGTTCTCGGTGAAATGAATGATGAACCAGTCGTTAAAAATGGGAAATTCCTGGCCAATGGTCATGTGTAGCTTGATCCAGAATTTAAGGATCTGGTCGGCAAGCAATATCAGGAAAATTATAAGAAGAGATTTTTTCAAAACAAACAGCTATGTAATGGTGATTTAATTGCTGATCCCGCCTTCGCTACGCTTCGTACGGGCAGACGGTAATCAGTTATCAGTAATTGGTAATCGGCAATCTAACTTCTGTCTTCTATATCAATGTTACTTTACGTATAAACACAACACTCCCACCCCGGATATTCCGGCAATTAGAATCAGGCCAAAAAATTATTTCAGGGCCACCCAAACCTATCTGCGCAGTTTATTCTGTTGCAGTTTGGCCTCAATGCTCAAAGTTGCGTGTGGCACACTTCTCAAACGCTCTTTCGAAATCAGTTTTCCGGTTACCCGGCATATACCATAGGTCCCGTTTTTAATACGGATGAGTGCGTTTTCCAGGTTTGTGATAAACTTTTGCTGGCGTGCTGCCAGGCGGCTGTTTTCCTCTTTCGAAAGAACACTATAACCCTCTTCAAGTACTTTAAATGTTGGCGATGTATCGTTGGTGTCGTTCTCGTTATGATTAGTATAAGCTTCTGTCAGCAATTCTAAATCAGACCTTGATTTTTCCAACTTCTCTTCAATAATCTGCCTGAACTCCCCGAGTTCCTTTTTACCGTACCTGGTTTTTGTGGCCTTTACGGTTTCTTGTTCCATATTATTTGCCATATCTTGTTAGTTTAAATTTAATTCTATATATATTCCCGTATAATACTATTTGGCTTTTTCTATCCTAATATTGGTTTTGATGTTGTCCCCCAATTCTACTTCTACGCTTGGACCGGTATTGATGCTTTTTACAAATTCAAATTTGACCGCCAGGGTTTCTGAGCAAATATACTCTAAATTCCTGGATAAGGATTGTTTTACTTCCGGTTTTTCTTCAACAACCAGGTTAATCGTATTGGTAACTTCCAACCCCATTTCTTTGCGTGCGTTCTGTATCCTGTTTACCAGTTCACGCGCAACCCCTTCATCACGTAGCTCATCGGTAATAGTAATATCCAGAGCAACTGTAAGACTGCCATCTGAAGATATCAACCAACCGGGGATATCCTGAGTTAAAATTTCAACATCCGAAAGTAGTATCTCTATTTTTTCACCATCAAAATCAAGAATGTATTTTTCGTTTTTCTCCAACTCTTTAATCTGGTCCTTATCAAAATTCATCAGTACAGGGGCCAGCTTTTTCATCATCTTACCATATCGTGGGCCTAATGCTTTAAAATTCGGTTTTATCTTTTTAACAAGTATTTCCGAATCATCACTTTTAAATTCGATCCCTTTAACATTAACTTCCGAAAGTATCAGCTTTTCAATAGCAAGCACCTGTTCCTTAAAATGTTTGTTTAAAACCGGGATCATAATCCTGGCAAGTGGCTGGCGGACCTTAATTTTTGTACGCTTTCGCAACGACAAAACCATGGACGATATCTTCTGGGCAAGCTGCATTTTTTCCTCCAGATCTTTATTAACCTGCGTTTCATCGGCCACCGGCATATCCATTATATGTATAGATTCTACCTTATATTTTCGGGTAACGCTGTTTAAATCGGTGAACAGGCGCTCTGCAAAAAATGGTGCAATGGGCGATGACAATACCGCCAAAGTTTCGAGGCATTGGTACAGCGTTTGATATGCCGAAATTTTATCTTCGGTAAAGTCGCCTTTCCAAAATCTCCTCCTCGACAACCTTACATACCAATTGCTTAATTTATCGTTGGCAAATTGCGCAATTGCCCTGCCCGCTTTTGTCGGTTCATAATCGTTAAAATAATCATCGACCGTTTTTATCAGTGTGTTAAGCTCCGATAATATCCAGCGGTCAAGTTCCGGCCTTTTATGGTTAGGCACATCATCTTCGCTATAATTAAACCCGTCGATGTTGGCATACAATACAAAAAAAGCATAGGTATTGTAAAGTGTACCGAAAAATTTTCGTCGTACCTCAGCAATCCCCTCCACATCAAATTTAAGGTTGTCCCAAGGCTGGGCATTGGTAATCATGTACCAGCGGGTTGCATCGGGGCCATACTTATCAATTGTCTTAAACGGGTCTGTGGCATTGCCCAGGCGCTTCGACATTTTGTTTCCTTTTTTGTCTAACACAAGACCGTTTGAAACACATGTTTTGTAAGCAACACTATCGAACACCATGGTTGCGATTGCATGTAACGTAAAGAACCAACCCCTGGTCTGATCGACCCCTTCGGCGATAAAATCGGCCGGAAAATATTTTTCCACCTGGTTTTTACCTTCAAAGGGATAGTGAAATTGCGCATAAGGCATTGCCCCCGAATCAAACCAAACATCAATTAAATCTGGTTCGCGGAACAATTTTTTCCCGCTTTGCGAAACCAGGAAAATTTCATCGATATAAGGCCTGTGCAGGTCGAAAGTCTTATAATTTTCTGAAGTGGTATCACCGGGGGTATAATCGGCAAAAGGGTTCTCTTTCATAAAACCCGCCTCAATTGCCTTGTCTATCTCCTCCTTTAATTGGGATGCCGAACCAATACAAATTTGTTCTTTTTTATCTTCGGTGGTCCAAATTGGCAGCCCAACGCCCCAGAACCGTGTGCGCGACAAGTTCCAGTCAACCAGGTTTTCGAGCCAGTTGCCAAAGCGGCCGTGGCCGGTTGACGCAGGTTTCCAGTTGATTGTGTTGTTCAACTCGATCATCCGTTCTTTGTACGCTGTTGTTTTAATAAACCACGAATCGAGGGGGTAGTATAAAATTGGTTTATCGGTGCGCCAGCAATGTGGATAATTGTGGGTATATTTTTCAATTTTAAATGCTTTGTTTTGGAGCTTAAGCATCACCGAAAGGTCGATGTCCAAAATGGGGGCCCCTTCACTAGCATCATTATCATATTCATTTTTTACATACCGGCCCGCATATTCCTCATAAACTTCTTTGTTTACAAAGTCATTTACAAAGTTTTCGTCCAGGTCTTCAATCCTGAAAAAGCGGCCCTTCAAATCAACCATGGGCCGTCGTTCGCCAAGTTTATCAATCAGAACAAGCGGGACAATACCCGAAACTTTTGCCACACGGTCGTCATCGGCACCAAAAGTGGGCGCAATATGCACAATGCCTGTCCCATCCTCAGTTGTAACAAAATCGCCGGCAATTATCCTAAAGGCATCCCCCATTGGTTTGATAAACGGGATCAACTGTTCGTATTGAACACCCACCAGGTCAGCTCCGGTAAATTCATCAATAACCTTATAAGGAACATGTTTATCGCCTTTCTTATAATCTTCAAGTTTAATGTCTTTGGCCTTGCTGCTAAAATAACCTGCCAATAAATCCTTTGCCAGGATAACGGTGATGGGTTGGCCCGAATAAAAATTAAATGTTTCGACCTTTACGTAAGTAATTTTTGCGCCAACTGCCAATGCCGTGTTCGAGGGCAACGTCCAGGGTGTGGTGGTCCAGGCCAGAAAAAACAGGTCTGGACCGGTACCAGTGAACAAACGTTCTGATTTACTGTTTCTAACCACTTTAAACTGAGCGGTTGCCGAAGTATCCTTAACATCGCGGTAGCACCCCGGTTGGTTAAGCTCGTGTGTGCTCAACCCTGTTCCGGCGGCCGGGGAATATGGCTGAATGGAATAACCCTTATAAAGCAGGCCTTTTTCGTAAAGCTTAGATAATAAAAACCAAACTGTTTCAATATATTTATTGTCGAAGGTCATATATGGATCGTCCAGGTCAACCCAGTATCCCATCTTAACCGTTAGCTCATCCCACAAATCCTTGTGTTTCATTACTTCGGTGCGACAAGCCTGGTTATATTCTTCAACCGATATTTTTTTTCCAATGTCTTCTTTAGTAATGCCCAGGGTAGTTTCCACGGCAATTTCGATGGGAAGCCCGTGGGTATCCCAGCCGGCCTTGCGGGCAACATAATTCCCTTTCAGGGTTTTGTACCTGCAAAAAATATCCTTGATCGAACGGGAAATCATATGGTGGATGCCCGGCTTCCCGTTGGCTGACGGGGGGCCTTCGTAAAAGATAAAAGGCTCGTGGCCTTCACGATTTTTCAGGCTTTTGTGAAAGATGTCGTTTTTCTGCCAAAAATCACCGACCTCTTCTGCGATTTGAGTAAGGTTTAACCCCTGATATTCTTTATATTTCGAGTTCATCTAAATGTGAAAGTTTTCGCTCTATTTGTAAAATGAGCGCAAAAGTATAAAAAATATGGCAACCCTAAAGAAAATTTCTAAAATCGTGTTTGGAAATTATTGAATATCAATGGATGGAGTTGGGGGTTTTGGTGTTTGTGTTCGGTGTTCGGTGTTCGGTGTTTGGTTGATCCGTCATCCGTCATCCGTCATCCGTCATCCGTCATCCGTCATCCGACACCCGACACCCGTCATCCGTCTCTTTGCAGGTTTCAGGTTGTGCTTGGCTTCCGTCACCCGGCATCCTGCACCCGGCATCCTGCACCCGACATCCTGCACCCGACATCCTGCACCCGGCATCGGTCATCGGTCACCCGGCTTCACTAACCCGGCGACAAACCCTTCGTTCAACAAAATGGATTCCAAAATCACCTGTGTGGCTTCCGGGCCAAGCTCTTTGCAGGTCTGCAAATATGATGTAAACCCAGAAGTGTCGCGCAACGACCAACTGTTGTATTCGTAATCAAGTTTTTCTATCTGTTTGATTTTTTGGTTGTCCTCGCCAAACAGCCTGGCCAACAATACGATGGTATAATTTTTCCAAGCCTCCAGGTCGAAGTCCTTGCTATCGAGTTTATCAATCTGTTGCTGTAGTAGTTCTATTTGTTTTTGTTTCATGATGATGCGGATTTATTTTGGGGATAAAATTAGTTAAAATAAACATGAGGGTAGTGAAGCTTTATTGGGAAAGTAAAAACCGGTCAAAATTTTCCGCGTTCACTATTTCATACTCCGAATTAGGGTAA
>NIVA01000151.1 GCA_002254335.1 Bacteroidetes bacterium 4572_114
TTGAACTTACCTGGGATGCCCCAATACCACCTGATGGTATTTGGATTGGGTTTGGTGATGATACTTGTATGGACGGCATTGGCTTGAACGATGGCGGGGATTTTTTGGTTTCAATCCGTTTTGATACCGCTCACCTTCAACCAATTGCCGGATGGTTGCTTACAAAGGTTAAGTTCTTCCCGAAAAGTGAACTTGGGTGTGGTTTCATCCTAAAAATATGGACAGGCGCAAATGCCGCCAACCTCATCCTTAGCCAGCCGTTATCAGGGTTAATTCAAAACGAATGGAATGAAATAACGCTCGATACACCGGTGCTGATCGACAACTCAGATGAACTCTGGGTTGGGTATGCAATAGAAAACCAACTGGCCGGTGATTATCCGGCAGGTATTGATTCAGGCCCTGCCCTTGCCGGTTTTGGCGATATGATCTCATTGGATGGAATAACGTGGGAACCGATGTCGATTGCTTATGGCCTCGACTATAACTGGTGTTTGATGGCCTATGTTGTGCCCCCGGATGATGGGGTTGTAATTCACGAACCTATCCTGTTAACACAGAAACCTATCAATAATAAAAATAATGAACTTTCAAGAGGTTACCTGGAACCTGCCGAAAACCCATCATTTAATTTTAATGGCCGTGCCGGACTCGAAGGTTATAACATCTACCGAAATGATGAATTGATTGTCGAAACCGGGTTGGAAACCAATTATCTTGACAGTGGCCTTGACCCCGGCACTTACTTTTACGAAGTGGCTGCCCGGTATCTTGAAGGCATTTCAGCAAGGGTAGGTTTCCCTGAAATAATCTTTTCCCCTGTTACAAGCCCGGTCATCAATGTCGATCCACTTTATGTAGATGAAATACTTGACATTTACAATATGTCAACGCAATATGTTACCATCAGCAATTTTGGCAATGGAGAACTGACTTACGACATTACAGTAAACTTTTTATCAGCTTCGCCCAACCCGTCAAAACTAAATCCTGAAAAATACAATCCTGCCTTATGTATTGATGGGCTTTACACAGATGGTTGCAGCCTGGGCGATGGTTTGGTTTACTGGGATTTTGCCAACGTTACTGCATCAAATATTCCATGTTCAGGGCCAATCTACGACTGGTACCACGATTATACCGATCAGGTACACGGCCTGGAATCCGGCGTTAGTTATGAAATTACCGTAGTTGCTGGCTATTCTGATACTTACTTCGATGTATGGATTGATTATAACAATGATTTGTATTATGATAATTCAGAGTTGATACTGAATGACGCATTTTGTGACGATGCCAATATCAGCTATACTTTTCCGGTTTATATCCCGGCCTCGGCGGCCACCGGTGAATCTTTACTGAGGTTTAGGACCAACTGGCAGGCGACTGTAGAGGAATCCTGTGAGACCTATTCCTACGGTAACTGCTGTGATTTTTCCGTTGAAATGAATGGTGGGATTAACGATGACTGGCTGTTTGTTTATCCCCTTTCGGGAACAGTTGCTGCTGATAGTTCAGATGTGGTTACATTGGACTTTAACTCATTTGATTTAGAATATGGCCTTTACGGGGCCGAACTCCTTATTGCCAGCAACGACACTGTGGCCCCCCTAATTATCGTACCTGTTACGTTGAACGTACATCCGGACCATCCGGAGATTTTTCTGTACCCTGACGAATTTTATTTTGAGATGCCGGGGGCCGTACAGGATACACAAATCATGGAAATTCATTGCGGGGGCTGTGGTGACCTTTATTATTACATGGAAATTACATATGGCGATAGTTCTTATGTAGCTCCCCTTTTACACCATTAATTGAAGTACCCGTTTACCTTGACATCGTTGGCATCAACCACCAGGAAAAATCTTACATAATGATGTACCCAAACCCGGCAAAAACCACCATTAACATCAGTGCTAACGACGAACTTAAAAGGGTGCAAATCCTTGGCCAGCTTGGCCGGGTGTTGATTGAACAAAATGTTAGCGGCAAAGTTTCCCACATAAATATTTCACATCTAAAACAAGGCAGTTACTTCGTTAAGATAAATTCAATGGCCGGTGAATCCATTCAGAAACTTATCATCGATTAATAAAACACGAAACCCAATTATGAACCAAAAAAAATTTTATCATGAAAAAATTTACAATTTGGTTTGTTGCAGTACTTCTTTTCACCTCCTCTTCAGTTGGCGGCCAAACAACCCATGAACCAACAGAAACCGGTTTACAAAAGGTGAAACTGAATCTTTTCACCTCCTCTTCAGTTGGCGGCCAAACAACCCATGAACCAACAGAAACCGGTTTACAAAAGGTGAAACTGAATCGGCAATCTGAAATTGCCCCGGGGACTGTTCCCGGCCCAATCCAATATTCTGATGATCCTTTCGACCTGCAATTTGAATATTTGTGCGCTGATGCTTCTGGCGAGGCCGGCATCGAAACCGATGGCAGCTATCTTTACACTACCAAGTGGAACGGCGACCTGTTTTTCCGTTACGAAATGGATGGTACTTACGTTGAAAGCTTTCAGGTGCCTGGCACTGCTTCGGTACGGGACCTTGCTTATGATGGAACCTATTTTTATGGTGCTGCTGCAAGTACCATTTTATTTGAAATGGACTTCGACAGCGAAACACTGATTAGCACAATTTCAGCTGCTGTTGCAACCCGTGCTATCGCCTATGATGATGGTGAAGATGGTTTCTGGGCCAACAACTGGTCGGATACCCCAACACTTTATGACCGTAGTGGTGCGGTTTTAGGTTCATTCAACATTGGCGGAGATGAAAGCTTTTATGGTTTTGCCTGGATGGATAATGAATTGGGGATTGGCCTGTGGGCTTATAGCCAAAAAGTTGGCACCAGCCAAAATATGCTCTTTTTATATGATGTGGACTCGGGTAGCCTAATAGATGAATTTGACATGT
Source organism: Bacteroidetes bacterium 4572_114 (assembly GCA_002254335.1). Classification (GTDB taxonomy): domain Bacteria; phylum Bacteroidota; class Bacteroidia; order Bacteroidales; family 4484-276; genus 4484-276. Next base: position 2,933 of record NIVA01000151.1, read on the forward strand.
TGAGCATCCTGTCGATGCCTGTTACAGGTGATATTGCAGGGGGCTTATTTTTCTCACATGATGCTATTCCAGGCTCAACAACCCTTGGCGGGCTCGTACAAAATGTTTGTATCTGGGGAATAGAAATGGGAGCCGGGCATATTCCCGTGATAGAAGTTGACCCACTTGAGGTTTTTGAGGCCCTTGGACCGGATCAAACATCTACGCAGTACTTGACCATTGGCAGCATGGGCTGTGCGAATGTTATTTATGACATTGAGGTAAATTTTTTAACTGCCCCCAATAAAGCTGCCCTGGATGAATGGCTGATTGTTTCTCCGTTGAACGGTATAATCCCACCGGGGGATTTTGATATGATTGCCCTGGATTTCAATTCGACAGGATTACCGCCCGGCAATTACAATGCAGAACTCATCATTACCAGCAACGACCAGAACAATCCTGAAATTATGGTCCCGGTTACCCTGACAGTTGAGGATGCAGGAATACTTGAGCCCCCAACCAACTTTGTTGCTTCTTATGTGCCTCCCAATAGTGCTGAACTTTCCTGGGATGCCCCAATACAGCCGGAAGATAATAGGATTGAACAAAAGCCTGTCAATAATAACAGTAATGACCTTGGTGGTGACAACCTTAAACCTACCAAAAACCTATCATCTAATTTCAACGGCCGTTTGGAGCTTGAAGGTTATAACATTTACAGGGATGGTGTATTGATTGCTGAAATTGGGTTGGAGACCAATTATCTTGACACAAACCTTACCAACGGCACCTACTCCTTCGAAGTGGCGGCCAGGTATGATGAAGGCCTTTCACAACAGGCAGACCCGGTTCAGGTTATCGTCCCCCTGGGTCCTGTCATTAGTGTTGATCCTACTTCAGTTTCACAAAGTGTAGTATTTGGTGGTACTGCACAATCATTTCTTGATATTATTAATAATGGTGACGAGGATCTGACATTTGGTATTTCTATTTCTTATTTTAACGATAATGTTGGCACAGATAAACAAATCATTCCTAAAGTTTATACAGCAGCACAGGCAACTCATCAAAACAAAAGAGGCAATACCAGTATGCCGGAAGATGCACCGGGGTTTGAGCCGGAGGCAATCCAATATTCCGACAATCCTTATGATTTGCAATTTGAATATCCATGTATTGACCCATCTGGTCAAACCGGTATCGAAACCGATGGAAATTATATCTACACCACTACATGGAACAGTAACCAAATAACCAGGTACGAAATGAATGGAACTTTTGTTGGTAACTTTGAATGTGCATCAGGAGTACGCGACCTCGCCTGGGATGGAACATATTTTTATGGCGCAGCAGCAAATACCACCATATTCGAAATGGATTTTGATGCGCAGCTTATAGTGAGTACTTTTACTGCCCCTGTTGAAACACGTGCAATTGCTTATGACGAGCGATATGATGGGTTCTGGGCAAATAACTGGTCTGATCCATCTACACTTTATGACCGCAGTGGGGCAACTTTAGGTTCATTCTTCCTTGGGGGTGGTGAAGGTTTCTATGGCTTTGCATATATTGACGCATATCTGGGTGAATATCTTTGGTGCTACTCACAAAGCGGATCAGGTAACATGATCGTACAATATGAACTTCCTTACGGTGATTTTGTGAGTGAGTACGATATGATGAACATCCTCACCATGCCGGTCGCAGGCGACGTTGCCGGCGGCTTATTCTCTCATCCTGATATCACACCAGGAGTTTGGACTTTGGGTGGGCTTGTTCAGAATGTTTGCATTTGGGGAATTGAGATTGATTGCTATGAACACGATGCTAATGATGTTGGGGTTTATTCAATTATAGAGCCCCACACAGGTTATGGACTCACAGCAACAGAACCTGTTACCATATCTATTAAAAATTACGGCTACAATACCCAGTCAGACATTCCTTATGATGTAAGCTGGAATGATGGTTATTATGAAAGTGTATTTCCCGGTCCATTGGCGCCAAGTGAAACCGTAGAAATTACGTTACCTGTAACGGCGGACGTGTCAACCTATTATTTTAGTTATACATTTGAGGCATGCACCTATTTGGATGGTGATGAAAATCCCGAAAATGATTGTAGGACAAAGAATGTTTCCAATTATACCCCAATCTATTGTTGGGCTTCAACAACCGTCGAGGACGAATGGATTGCCAATGTGTTGTGTGGCGACATCAACAACGCCAGCGGATGGCAGGGAAATGTGGCCGACTATACCGATTTATCTACAGTTATAGATGTTGGATCATCGGAAGAAATAACCATAGAAAATGGTAATTCTTATGCGGCTGATATTGTTCATGTTTGGGTTGATTGGAACGATAATTTCGAATTCGCAACAGGTAACGAGGAATTCCATCTTATAAATATAAATGGGCAAGGCCAAACCTTCACAGGCACTATCACGGTTCCGTTGAACACCACTGATGGTGAACACAGGATGCGTGTAAGGATGACATACAGCACACCTCCCGTACCTTGCTATGATTCAAACTACGGTGAAGTTGAAGATTACACCATCGTAACCCATGACAGTGGCATAGCCTGGCTTGCCGCTGCACCATTGTCGGGCACAGTTGCCCCCGGTTCAACCGAAACAATTACACTTGATTTTGATGCCGCAGGGCTTGAAATTGGTTCTTACACGGCTGAACTGAACATTGCAAACAACTCTGCCTCAACCCCGGTTATTATTCCTGTTGCAATGATTGTTAATTATGCTAATCCAACAGTTGTGATCAGCCCAATGAGCCTGGAAGAAACACACAACAATCCACCACAGATAACTACACAGCAAATAACTGTAACCAACATCGGTGAACAAACCCTGATATTTGACGCAGAAGTTTACATCAACACACAGTGGCAGGAAGCAATGATTGACCCTGAAGCCCAAAACAGGCTTCACGATAGGATGCTTTCAGATGGGCTTATCGGGGATAAATCAGTTGATGCTTTTCCCGGCTTAATTCCGGGAGAGGTGCAATATACCGATGGCCCTTTCGATTTGCAATTCGAGTTTGCCTGTGCAGTTGCAACTGGTGAAGCAGGTGTTGAAACCGATGGCAATTACATTTACACTACGTTGTGGAACGGTAATGAAATCTGCAAATATGAAATGAATGGGACTTTTGTTGAAACTTTTGAGTGTGCTTCGGGTGTACGCGACTTAGCCTGGGATGGGACCTATTTTTATGGTGCGGCAGCAAATACCACTATTTTCGAAATGGACTTCGATGCCCAATTGGTAGTGAGTACCTTTAATGCTCCCGTGGCAACCCGTGCTATTGCCTATGAAGGTGATGATGTCTTCTGGGCCAACAACTGGTCAGATTCACCAACACTTTTTGACCGTTCGGGAGCAACTTTGAATTCATTCAGCATCAATGGTGATGAAAGCTTTTATGGCTTTGCATGGATGGACAATCCTACAGGAAAAGGATTGTGGGGCTACAGCCAAAAAGCAGGCACCAGCCAAAATATGCTCTATTTATATGATGTGGCAACGGGTGGCATTATTAATGAATTCGATATGATGAGCATCCTTACAATACCGATCATAGGTGATATTGCAGGGGGTTTGTACATGCACCCTGATATCATTTATGGTTCCTGGACACTTGGAGGGCTCGTACAAAATGTTTGCCTGTGGGGGGTAGAGATGGGTGAAACTGATATCTTCATGAACGATGTTGGGGTTTATTCCATAACAGAACCAACCTCAGGTCCAAATTTAACTTCAACAGAGCCCATCACCATTATCATTAAAAATTATGGCACCAACAGCCAGTCAAACATACCTTATGATGTAACATGGTGGGACAGCGGTTACAACGGTTATTATGAAGATACTTACACAGGATTGTTGGAATATGGTGAATCGGTAGAAATAACCTTACCTGTTACTGTTGATATGACAGAATATACAGACTACACATTTGTAGCGTGTACCTACCTTGAAGGTGATGAAAACCCGGAAAATGATTGGAAGATGAAGATTATCGCCTGTTATCCACCCACCTACTGCGATGCTTCGACAACCACCGAGGACGAATGGATTGCCAATGTATCGTGTGGCAGCATAAACAACTCCAGCGGGTGGCAGGGAGGTGTGGCCGATTATACTGATCTATCTACCGTTATTGATGCCGGGATGTCGGAAGAAATAACCATTGAAAATGGCAATGCATGGGCAAGCGACATAGTTTATGCCTGGGTTGATTGGAACGATGATTTCGAGTTTGATACAATGTATGAGGTTTACCAGCTCACAAACATAGGTGGTACAGGCGAGTTCTTCACCGGCACTATTACCGCACCAATGGGCATCAGCAATGGCGAACACAGGATGCGTGTAAGGATGACATATAGTACACCTCCCGAACCTTGTGGCAGTGCTCCCTACGGTGAAGTTGAAGATTATACCATTGTTTCAGTGCCAGGTGATCCATGGCTTACTGCCGAACCATTATCCGGTTCCCTGGAACCGGGTGAATCGATGACA
>NIVA01000152.1 GCA_002254335.1 Bacteroidetes bacterium 4572_114
GATATTCTACATTTTCGGGCTTGCCCAAGATATTTTCGGCACGCAAAAGTATAATATCCGGCGACAAGGAAGAGTATATGTCCCAGTGGCTTTCAACATCCGACCTATCAATATTGTATTCATCTAACAATCTGATGGGATCGGCCGATAACCTGTCCTTCAAACCATAAATGTAATACTGCCCGTTATTTTTCCCTGTTTCAGTAACAATAATACCCGGTTCAGATTTTAAATTTTCTACATAACCAGTCCATTTTTTATTTGCTGTATAATTGAAATATGCCCAGGTAAGGATTAAAATAAAAATAATGCTAAGAATCCCGATAGACCAGAAAGGTTTTTTTTGTCCCGAAAGCTTTTGGGACGGCCTTTTTTCATGGGTTTTCAGGCAGGGTGTCAGTATTTCGTCAACCTGGCCAAAAACGGAGGTATCGCCATCAAAATCTTTAAGCTCCACCGAAAAATCCTTATGTATCAGTTCCAGGGCCTGCTGAAAATCCACACGTAAATTTTCGGGGGCTTCGCCTTTCACAACTGCGGCAATCAAAGCATAAGGCCCCTGCACAATCCAAACAGTGTGTTCGCCAACTTCAATCATATCTAATTCCTCACCGGGCGAGGTATTAAATGAATCTCGAACAAAATCACTTATGGCCGTCAGCATCGAAGATACCAGGTCGGCATCTTGGGAGGGGACATTACTGTCCATTACTTCACTTACCAACAACCCGGTTTTGTGATGGATAAGAAATATATGCTGTACCTTATAAACCAGGTTATGCAAAAGTACGATCTCGGCAAATGGTTTACCGGTTGTTATTGATTTTATGCGCCACTTTATGCCATTGATGGAAAAACTATTTTCGAGCATTTTGTTCATCGACTGGATCATGTCCTTAAATGCCTCGGCAATAGATTTGCGGATTGCAGGCCCCATTATGGGGAATATGGCATCGACCAGGGGCCTGGAATCTTTTTTTACGCTTTTTAGTATTGCATTTTCAATGACGGGAAACAACGAATCAGACAATTTGTTGCCCGATTCGTGGCTCTGTTTTATGGCCAGGTGGATGGCTTTGCCAAGGTCGATAGAAAACTTTTCGGGGTCCTCAATCCGGTCTAAAAGCTCATCTAACCGTTTTTTCTCCTTTCCAAAAATCAGCTCACGAAGATTTTCCAGGTTTGGATCTTCATCGCCAGGGCTTTCGGGCCCAGCCACCAGGCCTTTACTATCATTATTGGAAAAAGCCATATCAATATTTATCCATTTACGCTTTCCTGGTTTTCACCTGAAAGTTTTATCGCAAGGTCGGTCAGTAGCACAGCCAAGGCCGATCTGTCGGTTTTGCCCTCCTGTAAAATATCCAACTCCTTGTCAAATACATTTCTCATCTCTTTATTTTGATCTTTAAAATCGGAAGTGAGAAGTTTCATCTTCTCATAAAATTGCGCTTTTATCTCTTTTTGGGTATTAACAGTTGTTTCCTTTAATTTCAACAAACGGGTTTCGAGGTCATCAATCTCTTTTGTATTTTTTTTACTCCCACTTAATCTTTCAATTTCCTCTTGTTTTAATTGGTCAGATAAAGATGAAAACTCCTCTTTCATAAATGATTCCAATAAATTTAACTTATTATTAAATTCATCGTTCATATCGCTGAGGTTTTTATTTAACCGATCCTCTACCTGGGCAAATCGTTTTTCGTATTCCGTCATATTGTTGCCAAACAGTATATCCCTGATTTTTGAAATTTTTTCGCCCTCAATTTCTGCAGGGGGTTCATTAGGTTTTTGTTTAAGTTCGTTTTCTGTTGCCATGATAATATATGTTTAAGTTTTGCCACAAAAGTAAATAAAAATAAGCCTTGGTTGCAAACAATATTCAAAATAAGGTAAACTGGCATGAAATTACTAAAGAATATTTGAGTCTGGTCTAAAAAGCTGTCAGACAGTTATCTTCTAAAATATACATTGAAGTTAAAGTATTATATGTCCGACTTTTAACCTAAACTGTCTTACAGCTGTTCACCCAAACATTTGCTTTTTGGGTTAAGCTCATAATTATTTCCCACTAAAAAATGTAGTAGGGCCGCAAATATCAACATCCGATTGCGGATAACCATATCATTATTCGCAGTCGTACTGCGAATAAATACTACTTTATTCGCATTGCCATTGCGGATAAAGTAATATTTTTGATAAATAATTATTCAAGGGGAATAAGTTTTAACAGATTAAAAAACATCTTCGGTTTATGCAACTAAAATGCCTCATAGTTGACGATGAAACATTGGCGCAGGATGTCATCGAAAAATACATTACCATCACCCCGACATTGAAATTGGTTGGCAAATGTGATTACGCCATTGAAGCCATTTCATTTTTGCACAACAACCGGGTTGACCTGCTTTTTCTGGATTTGAACATGCCCGAACTCGGTGGCCTCGACATGCTTAAAACTTTAGGCAGCCCACCGAAAGTTATCCTCACAACAGCTTACTCGGAATACGCCCTCGAAAGTTATAAATATGGTGTGTTCGATTATTTGTTGAAACCCATCAAACTGGAACGGTTTATTAAAGCTGTTAACAAGGTGGTTGAACAGTTTGTTGTAACAAATGAGGCAGAAGAAATTCCGGTCGTACTGCAACCCCAATCAATTTTTATTAAAGAAGACCAGGTAACTTACCAACTTGATATGAACGACATCCTTTTTGTTGAAGCTTATGGCAATTATCTGAAAGTACACACCCCGGCAAAGGTTTATGTTGCCCGCGAAACCATGCACGATATGGAGGGAAAATTGCCGGATAACGATTTCCTGCGCATACACAAATCCTACATTATCGCCTAACCAAAAATTGAATCGATAAGCGGGAACAGGGTATTTATCAATAAACAGGAAATCCCGGTAGGCGAGATGTATAAATTAACGCTTAACAAAAAGCTGAAACCTGGTGGGCAATGAATTTGGCAAGTCAGGGTTTGACTTTAAGTCAAGCCCTGACTATGTGACTTAAAGTCAAGCCCTGACTATGTCCATAATATTACTTTTATAAATCCCTGAAAACCAAGCCACCAAAAAAAGATTTCCCTTTGTGCTTTGTTAGTATGGAAAAGTTTACATATGTTTGCCGTCAATTATCTATTATTATCATTTGAAAGTTTCAACAATCATTCTTTTTAAAACCCAACAAACATGAAAAAAACAATTACAACTTTAACAGCACTGCTCATAACACTAATAATGGGCAACAGCCTTGTGGCACAAAACAACGGGCTCGAATTTGAGGCGGACATAAGTGACAATAATCAAACTGGGGGGTATGTTCACATATCTGACCCCATAGTTAGTACATATCCTTTTTCCATTTGTGCCTGGATAAAAACAGGATCCATTGAAACTGAGGATAGGGTAATATTTAGTATCGGAGATAATGGTAATACCAAGCATTATTTTGGAATTGATGTTGGTGAAGATGAAGGTGGCCGGGTTGGGATTAGGGCGCGTAATGGAGGTATAACGACCACCTACGGTACTACACATGTTGATGATAATAAATGGCACCATGTTGTTGGTGTGTTTGCAAGCGCAACAAGCAGGACACTTTATGTTGATGGGGTATCAGAAGCTACTAGTACCGATAGCAGACTTTTAGATGCAGATAATCTTGACGACGCAGGAATTGGCAGGTGGGAGGATAGCTCACCAAAATCATATTTTGATGGCCAGATTGATGAAGTAAGTGTTTGGGGCAAAGCCCTCATAGGAGAGGATATCCATGCCTTGATGTATAAAGAACTTAACGGGACAGAATCAGATTTACTTGCATATTATAATTTAAACGAAACCTCTGGTACAACTGCTGATAATTTACAAGGTGATAGTGATCTTGACGGGACTCTAATGCACAACGATTACGGTACTACTACCGGGAGTGATCCTGAGTGGGTAACTTCCGCCGCATTTTTCGGCCCAAAATATTGTTTGGACTTTGATGGGGTTGATGATTATGTAGATATCGGTACAGGGCCAGTATCCGTAAAAAGTGTTGAATTTTGGGCATACCCTGCCACTATCACCGAATATTTTATCGACCTGAATGGTACTGCTTATATCTCATCAAGTGCCGGTACAATTTCGGCAACAGGTTTTGCTTTACCAACTATTTATGTCGATGGCATAGCAAGCACTACTGTTGTAGCTGGTAAATGGCAACACATTACCGTAACCACAGCAACGGGCATTGACGCTTCGGATTTAGATATTGGCAGATTAGAGGGACAGGAGGAATTTGACGGGCGCATCGACGAGGTGCGATTATGGAGTGATGTCCGTACTGTATCAGAAATCCATGGAAACACGTACAAAACACTTGTTGGGGATGAAGAGGAATTAGTTGGCTATTATAATTTTGACAGAGAAAGCGGAACCGTCCTTCTTGATTTTTCGGGAGAGGATTATAATGATGGAACTTTGATCAATATGGCAGATGCTGACTGGGTTGCCTCCACAGCTTTTAATACCTGGTTAAATACAGACGATTCAGGCTGGTCAACTGCATCCAACTGGTCGGATGAAACCCCGGTTTCAACTGATAACGTGGGGGTTTATACCTATTCGGGAACCGGGAACGTACAACCAACAGCCAGTGCTGATGTAAGTTGCAATGATTTGTATATAGATGGGGATGCAATATTAACAAACACCTCAAATACAATAACGGCATCAGGAAATGTTATTAATTACGGGACACTTTCAATTGCCGGAAATATGACAATCGGGGGCTACCTCGACAACGACCACGTCGGCACGTTCACCATCAAATCATCTTCTTCGGGCACAGGCTCCGTTATTGTTACTGGAACAGCTTCCGGAGATGTAAAAGTCGAACGTTTTCTCACCCACGACAGATGGCATTATATATCCGGCCAAACAAATATGACAGAGGATTTCGACGAATTGTCAATGGGCTTGACCGGTGGCACAAATGGAGACCAGTTTTATCGTTGGGAAGAAGCTTATAATTACAATTCCAATATCGGCAACTGGGTTGACATTTTAAATGGCCCTAACGGCAACAACTCTACAATGAGTAGCGAAGGATTTGATGATTGCAAAGGTTACGCCATAAATTATATTACAACAAATGAAACTTTAGAACTTAGCGGGGTACCTTACACTTCTAATCAAAGCATAAATATTACTAAAACAGCAAG
>NIVA01000153.1 GCA_002254335.1 Bacteroidetes bacterium 4572_114
GCCGGTGCCGACCAGGGATCAAATTCACCATAAATGTAAATCATGTTGTCCCCATTCTTTTTCAGGAATTTGTCCACCCGTTTCATGTATTTCTTTTTGAACTTTAGTTTCTTATCAGTAATATTAAAAAATGAAAATGTCAAATCGTGCACATCATCAAAATATTGGCCCATTCCTGTAGTGTCGTAGCCGTAATAACCAATTTGGGTGAGTGCCTGGTAGAAGAATGGCCACATTTGTCCCATACTTTCGTAGTGGTAGCCCTCTGCTTCAGTCAGTGCGTTAAAAGCTGGCATCAGTTTGTCCTGTCGCTCAAGGCAGAGGATTTGAAAGTTTCGGATTTTTTCCCTGCACACCTCGCCGTTAATGTTGTTGATAAATGGGTTTATCCTCTTATCGGCAATCGAAAAGTTCAGGGGGCCTACATATGGCACCGAAACGTCCACATCGTCAGGGAAATAGTATTTGTAATACATGGTGGCCTGTCCGCCCTTGCTTATTCCTGTGCTGATGTATTTGCCCGTCAAAACCTGTTTCATCAGTTGGTTAACGTGGTGGTGGTCGTTGGCAGATTGCTCAATTGTGTGGTATTTCCAATCTAACGGTCCGGGGGTTGATCCGGCAAAAAAACGATGCTCTACCAAAACCATATTCGCATCCAGATAGGTGCATAATTCATTCACATATCTGGGGTTTCCGGCATAAGCACCAATATATCCTTCAGTTATGAAAACAGTTGGTTTTGTCTTTCCTTTAAAACCAACCCATACCCGTTGTGTAAATGTCGGGCTGTTTTTATTTTTGTGATTAATGGGTTGTTCAACCTGCACCAGATATTTTTCCGGGAAAAAGGTGTCACAGTTCAGGATTTCTACACTTTTAACCCCTTTCAGGTTTTCAAGTTCGCCTTTTATTGAGATGATGGGCTGGGGATATACTTTTCCGGAAATAAAAATCAACATCCATAAAATGAGCAGAAAGTTAGGGTATATTTTCATTGGGAATGGTTTTGATCCTAAGAATCTTTAGTAAGAAAAAACTTCATTTTTAACAGATTCTGCTGCAAATAATAAACATGCAGCTAAATTTTCTTTGGTAATTTTTGGATATGCATCGAGTAGATCTTCAATAGTATCGCCGGCTGCAAATTTTTCAAGTATCAAATCTACAGGGATCCTTGAACCAACTATTACAGGTTTACCAAAAAGTCTGTTCGGGTTCGATTCGATATGTAATGTCCAGTCAACCATTTCTTTGAATTGTAGTTACAAAAGTATTGATATTATTTCTCATGGCATTATTGTATGCACCCCCAACGGATAATCCTGTGATATAATATCGACAATAGTCCGGTAATCTTCTTCACTCTTAACAAAATCCATCTGATTGGTATCGATGATCAGTACCCGTAAATTCGATTGCTTTCGGATGTAATCCAGGTAGCTGTCCTGGATCTTCGAGAGATATTCTGACTTGATGTTTAACTCATACTCCCTGCCCCGGTTGTGGATATTCCGCAAAAGATTATCAACGTTTAAGTAAAGATAGGCCAACAAATCTGGTTTTGGCAGGGAATCGCTGATGATATCAAACAGTTTTTTATAAAGCCCGAAAGTGTCGTCAGGAAGGTTTTTCCGGGCAAAAATGAAGGATTTGATAATGAAATAATCCGAAACCGTAAAAGCCTTGAAAAGGTCGTGGGCAGAAAGTTGTTTTTTAAGTTGCTCGAAGCGTTCGGCCAAAAATGACAATTCGAGGGGGAATGCATATTTATCCGGGTCTTTGTAAAACTTCGGCAAAAAAGAGTTGTCTTCAAATTGTTCGAGGATAAGTTTGGCGTTGTAATCTTCTGCAATCCTTGTGGCCAGGGATGTTTTGCCTGCCCCGATGTTCCCTTCTATTGAGATGTAATTGTAATTTGTGAAGCTCATTTTATTTGTTCCGGGGTAATGTGGTTTCTGTTTAATTCTTTGGTCTGGTATAAAAAGGTACGAAGTACTTCATTTGTGAAATTATTATTATTGAATATCAGAGCATTGTATTTAATTATTCGTGCATCCATACGGGCCCAGGCGGACTAATTACGTGTTGCAGGTTTCGTGGCTTTTTAGATATCACTCTTTCGTAATGTCGCCAATTTTCTTCACCATTAGTTTATCTGTGCATTGATTGATCAGTTCCGAAATGGGCTTTCCGAAAACCGGATGTATTTTTTTAGGGCTGACCTCCATCAGCGGCATAAGCGTAAACATCCTTTGGTGTAGCCGTGGGTGGGGGATTTGAAGCTGCGGATCGTCAATTATTTCATCGTTAAAAAACAGGATGTCAATATCAATCAATCTCGATGTGTAGCCCCCGTTGTTTTTTCTTTGGCGGCCCAATGCAGTTTCAATTTCCAGGATTTTCCGCAATGCCTCCGTTGCCCCCAATTCGGTTTCTGTGGAAATCACCATATTATAAAAATGCTGTTTCGATTCAAACCCCCAGGCTTCGGTCTCATAGATGGCTGAAACCCTATGGATTTTGCCAATTTTATTGCGGATAACATGCATGGCCCTACTCAAATTTTCAACCCTGTTGCCCTGGTTGCTGCCCAAAAGCAGAAAACAATTATGCATGGTTTTGATTTATTTTAAAAAGCCGCCAAATTTACAATAAGTTTTTTGAAAATATTTATGTATCATTGCAAGTCATCTGAGGGTTAATTGCCAAAATGATGGAATGATAGGGCATTTACAAAATCTAACAATTTATTTTACAAACAATAATAATTAACATTATTCATTTAATCACTCACACATTTAACCACTTACACATCTAAATCATTTACACATTAACACTTTTAATAATTAAAAACTATGAAAGACTTCTTTAAATTTATGTTTGCCTCAATGTTGGGCCTTTTTATCATGTCGGTAATTGTCATTTTTGTTTTCATGGGCATCGTGATTTCTTTTGCATCTTCGATGGAAAAAGACAAAATTGAAGTTGCAGAAAACACTTTGCTGCACATTAAACTAAATACTGAAATTGTTGACCGCACCCCTGCCGATCCTTTTTCGGGGTTTGATTTTGCAACCATGGAACCCAATAAATCGATGGGGTTAAATGATATCCTGAAAAATCTTGACAAAGCAGCAAGGGACGAAAACATTATGGGCATTTACCTTGATCTCTCGGGCGTTTATGCCGGCCCGGCCACAATCCTGGAAATAAGGGATGCTTTGGTGAAATTCAAAGAATCGGGCAAATTTATGATAGCCTACAGCGAAGTTTACACCCAGGGGTCATATTACCTGGCCTCCACTGCCGACAAGATTTACATGAACCCTGAAGGGATGATGGATTTTCATGGCCTTTCTGCCGAGTTGATGTTTTTTAAAGGGACCCTCGAAAAACTGGATATGGACATGCAAATCATCCGTCATGGAAAATATAAAAGTGCCGTTGAGCCGTTTATGTTAGATAAAATGAGCCCCGAAAACCGCGAACAGATCATGGCCCTTGTTGATGGCATTTGGGGCAGCATCATTCAATCAATTTCAGGTTCAAGAAATGTATCCATCGAAGAGTTGAACCGTGTAGCTGACGGGTTACTGATACAAAACCCGGAAGATGCCGTGGAGCTTGGGTTTGTTGATGAACTGAAGTACAAGGATCAAATCCTGGCCGAACTTAAAACTTTGCTCAACATTGAAGAGGATGACAAAATTAAATCGGTAACGCTTGCAAAGTATTCGCAGGCCCCCGATCCTATAAAGAAGAGGCCCAACCGTAAAAATAAAATTGCTGTTGTTTATGCCCTGGGCGAGATTGTTTCGGGCAAAGGCAGCGATGAAATCATTGGCTCCGAAAGAATATCAAAGGCAATCCGCAAGGCCAGAAATGACGATAAAGTAAAAGCTATCGTAATGAGGGTAAATTCACCTGGTGGCAGTGCGCTGGCTTCTGATGTAATTTTGCGCGAAGTGAAGTTGGCATCCCAGGAAAAACCGTTTATTATTTCGATGGGCGATGTGGCCGCTTCGGGGGGATATTACATTGCCTGTGCGGCCGACAGGATTTTTGCCAGCCCAACCACAATTACCGGCTCCATAGGGGTTTTGGGCATGATCCCCAACCTCGAAGAAACCATGAAAGATAAGCTGGGCATCACTTTCGACTACGCCATGACCAATAAAAATTCAAATTTCATGTCAACATTCCGCCCGTTGACAGGTTATCAAAAAAAGGTAATCACAGGATATATCGAAGATGTTTATGATACATTTGTTGACCACGTTTCTGATGGCCGCGATATGACATGGGCCCAGGTGGATGAAATTGGCCAGGGCCGTGTTTGGGTTGGCAGCGATGCCTACGATGTTGGCTTGATTGATGAATTTGGCGGATTGACTGCTTCTATTGATTATGCTGCCGAAGTGGCCGGGATTGACTCGTATGTTCTAAAGGAACTGCCGGAACAAGAAGACCCCTTTGAAGAATTATTTAAAGAGATCATGGGCCAGGCCAGTGTCGAAAGTTACCTGAAAGGCGAACTGGGCGAAAACTACAGGATGTACCAATACCTCAAATATTGGCAAAATGCAAAAGGGGTGCAGGCACGGTTGCCCTATGATATTTATATAAATTAAATAACCTTTGCACAAAAGTATAAGGCCTCTGTTTCGGATTACCCTGGATCAGAGGTTTTTTTTGGGCGGCTGAACCAGGCTTTCCGTTCTACCCGCCTTGCACCGGCTGTATTTTTGTAGGTGGTGCGGGGTCTTCCTTCGTCAGCCTCCGCTCACCAACAAAAATATCAGCCGCTGCTTCGCCGGGGTGCCACTCCAATCCTTGCCGCTTTGTCCCCGGCTAAAACTATTCCCTGCAGTTAGCAGCATCGGCCGTCAGAATTAAAAAGGGATTACACTTCAGTTGAATTCTAATATCAAAAAACTGTCAGACAGTTTAGCGATATATAAATAGTCTGAAAGGATTATTTTGAGCCAAAGTCTCCTTTCAAAGTAGCTGTTATCATTGCTAACTTTTGCCCGGGCGAACGGTGGCAGTAGCGGTGGCGGTTTCTCCCCTTCTCATACAGGAGAAGCCCCGAAAGATTTCGGGGGGGGGATGAGGTCATTGTAAAACTTTGTCCCAAAAAAAGCAAACAAAAAAAATAGAATTGTGATGTTCCAGACGGACGGACGATGTCCGTTTGAAAATTTGACTACTTTTGAACCAATGAATTAATTTCAATTAAGAATTGTACTTTTGAGCTAAAATCATAAAAGCTATGAATATAGAAACACGAAAGTTATCATTTATTCAGGATTTTCTTCGGGTTCAAAACGAAGAAATAGTAATTGGATTGGAAAGGCTGTTGAAG
>NIVA01000154.1 GCA_002254335.1 Bacteroidetes bacterium 4572_114
AAGCGTGGTGGTTGGATATACAGGCTGATGCCACTTTTCGGGCTTCGGTTCATATAATTTACATAAGGTATCATTTCGTAATCGGTGCCAGCCATTTGTTCATAAAGCCGGGGGATCATTTTATCCCTGAAAAATTTACTGAGGGCATCGGGCAACCCACAAGGTTGAAAAGGGATTAGCGTGATTACATATTTGTGGTCCGATCCATTTGTGGTATGAGTATCAAGGAACACGTCGGGCTGCCACTCCCTGAAAATGGTTGTGAAGGCTTTTGCGTTTTTTGTGTCCAGCTTAACAAAATCACGGTTAAGGTCGAGGTTTTTTGCGTTGCCGCGATGGCCACATTCTTTTGGGGTTGTTTGCCCGGTGCGGTGAAAGGCGCTCCGGTTGAGGCACCCGCCAACATTATAAACCGGGATGATGCAAACAACAGTATTTTCAAGCAAAGTGCCCATTCCATCTTTGTCCCTGAGCACATTATCTGCAAACCAAATACTTGCATCTATGCCTTCGGGTTCGCCGGGATGGATGCCGTTGTTTATGAGGACGATAGTTTTCCCGGCTTCTTTGATCGATCCGGGATTGAAATCATGATCTTTCGACATCACAAACAGGTGGAGCGGTTTGCCGGCATCGGTAATCCCGTAGCTCAACAGCTTTGCCTGCGGGTAATTATCTGCCAGGGTTTTATAAGCAGCGATTGCTTCGTAGTAGGTAACGGTTTCGTTTTGGTTGTAATTGAGGTTGATCAGGGATTTGCCATTAGTTTGGATTTTGTGTTCACAAGCCGAGAGTGCAACAACAGATAAAAGGGCCGCCAGTAGTTTTAGTTTCATGTTACATGATTATTTGTGCCTGCCAAAATTACTCAGTTTTTCAGACATCCGGTCTTAGATTTCCAAACTCTGTTAACGTTTCCATGTCCTATGGACGATGGAAAGTTGTCAGGCCTTGACTTTCCAACGTCCAGCAGTCCTGAAGGCTTTCGGGATTGGAAACGTCAAAGAAGGAAAAGAAATCAGAAGTCAGATCTTTGATGTAAGATGTTTGATCTTGCGGAGATGACATCACAGATCAAACATCTGATATCTGATATTTTTTTTGGCATCAATCACACCCCCCAACTCTCCCTGTCCAAACTACGATATGTTATGGCTTCTGAAAGGTGGTCGGTGGTTATTTCGGGGCTTCCTTCGAGGTCGGCTATGGTGCGCGAGACTTTTAATATCCGGTCGTAGGCGCGGGCCGAAAGACTGAGTTTTTCCATAGCGTTTTTCAGCAGGGTGTGCCCCGCCTCATCAATTTTACAGATTTGCCGTAATTGTTTGCTCGACATCTGGGCATTGCAGTGGACACCTTTGTTTTCCTCATACCGCTTTTCCTGCACGGTACGTGCTTTTATCACCCGTTTTCTCACCTCACCACTTTTCTCCGAAGGGCTTGCATCTATCAGTTTACGGAAGGGGACAGGGACCACTTCAACATGGATGTCGATGCGGTCTAACAGGGGCCCGGAAATTTTGTTCAGGTATTTTTGCACAATCCCGGGGCCGCACACACAATTCATTTCCGGATGGTTATAGTAACCACAGGGGCAGGGGTTCATGGCCGCAACCAGCATAAAACTGGCCGGATATTCTACAGTACATTTTGCCCGGCTAATGGTAACCACCCTGTCTTCGATGGGTTGCCGCAACACTTCCAGGACGGTGCGTTTAAATTCGGGCAGCTCGTCTAAAAAAAGCACACCGTTATGGGCAAGTGATATTTCCCCTGGCCTTGGGTTTACCCCGCCACCCACAAGGGCAACATCGCTAATGGTATGATGTGGCGACCTGTATGGCCTGATGGATATCAGCGAAGTATTGCGTTTCATCGTCCCGGTTACCGAATGGATTTTTGTTGTTTCAAGTGCCTCGTGAAGGTTAAGGGGAGGGAGTATGGATGGCAGCCGCTTTGCAAGCATGGTCTTGCCTGAGCCTGGCGGGCCTATGAGGATTACATTGTGGCCGCCGGCAGCGGCAATTTCAAGTGCCCGTTTTATGTTTTCCTGCCCTTTTACGTCCGAGAAGTCGAACTCATATTCATTGAGGCTCGCATAAAATTCTTCGCGGGTATCTATCACTGTTTGTTCAAGTTCGGCCTCACCGTTAAAAAAATCGATTACCTGCTTAATATTTTCCACCCCATAAACTTTCAGGTCGTTCACAATGGCAGCTTCCATGGCATTTTGAGCAGGAAGTATAAATCCCTTAAAACCTTCTGAGCGCGCTTCTACGGCAATTGGCAAGGCTCCCTTGATGGGTTGCAGGCCGCCATCAAGTGAAAGTTCGCCCATGATGATATAATCGCCAATAGCTTCTGCCTTTATTTGTTCGGAAGCTGCCAGGATGCCCGTGGCGATGGTCAGGTCGTAGGCCGAGCCCTCTTTGCGGATATCGGCAGGGGCCATGTTTACCACTATTTTTTTTCCCGGAAGGCGGTAACCGTTTTCCCGCAAAGCAGATTCAATTCGTTGCTGGCTTTCTTTTACGGCACTATCGGGCAGGCCCACCATTAAAAAGTTGATGCCCTTGCCAATATTCACTTCAACCGTTATGGTGATGGCATTTACGCCATGTATTGCACTTCCGTAAGTTTTGACTAACATAGGCCGAGGAGATGTTTATTGAAACTTTTCGCAAGGTAAGATTTTAATTTTAATGATTGCCACAGATTTCTCAGATCAGTTCAGATTTTTGATGTGGGGGACTTCATTCAATATTCTACATCCGATATTTAGCGATTCGACATTCAATTTTCCTAAATCAAAAATCAAAAATCATCAATCGTTAATCATCAATCAAAAATCCCTTCCTTCTTTCCTAAGGTTTATACACCGATTTCATAAGTACCGCCTGTGCATCCTCTTCCATAAAAAGTTGTTCAAGCGGCAGACCAGGATGTTTTTTCATGTAGGAACGGACAATTTGCCAGCCAATCCACTCGCCAATCCGTGCCGGCGATTCTTTTGAAAAATCGTGGGTAAAAGGGCCATCGGTAAAAAAATTGCGCAGGGTTTTGGTGTTGGAAGAATAAAGAAGTTCGTTTTCGATTATGAATGCCCAAATGTTTTTTTCATTCTCTTCGCACCATTTTAGTTGGTCTTGGGTGTAACCTATTTTAATATGGTCGTCAATTTCGGGCAGCATGGCATCCAGGAAATAGAGATGTTTTCCCTCTGCTATCATTTTTTCGAGCACATTTTTGCCGGGCTTTTTCAGGAAATGATAATAATACAATTCGTAAACCCCGTCCCTTACAATGAAATTTTCATTCATCCGGTCTATTTTGTAAAGGGGCAGGCCCAGGCGGCGGTAAGCTTCCAGGCTTTTGCCAAGGTACATGTCCAGGGCAATTATCATGTCGCCCGAAATAAATTGAATAGGCATTTCGTAGAGTAAACCCGAAACGTAAGAAAAAATTTGAGGGAGGGACTTTTCGGGAAAGAAGTATTTGAACCGTTTAAATGCTTCGGTAAATTGTTGATTGTAGATTGTGAGGTTGGGATATTTAGAGGTGGTTTTGTTATAAAGCTCAACGTTTAAAGGGTTGGTGATGAATTCGTGTAACCTGATAAGGTTGAGGGTATCATCAAGATCGACATCAAGAAAAACCGGAAACTGTGTTGAAATCTTTTTCAACCCTTGTTTTAGCGAACCCTGATCAATCGTAAAAAGAGCCTTTTCATATCTTTTGATTTCTACTGGTTTAATTTTAATATCACTTGTATCAATACTTAACCTGCTGTCGGATGAGTTTGTGCACGATATCAATAGTGATATCATTATTAACCGGAGTGCAGGCCGTGAAGCGTTTATGTATTTCGTCATAATTAGCATAAAAAAATGTCAACGTTTTGCAAACGTTGACATTTTTCACTTATTTTGATCCTGAAAGCTTTCGGGATGGAATTTAGCTGATCCCAATTACAATATTTTCCAGCCCAATGAAACACTGAACATGTTGTTCCTTGAATTCATGCTGAAATTTTGGACATCGGTGATTACATCATTTATACCCATCTGATACCTAACATCCAGGGTAAACATCAGCACATCAACACCGCCACCAAGGTTGAAGCCCCAAACCAAATCATCAATGTCAGCTTCCTTAATGGGTTGAATGTAACCCTCTTCTTCTTTGCTGGTAATCTTTTTATCCATTACAATTGTGGCCGAGGGGCCCAAGAGTATCCTGACGTTGCCAACACCGAAATTTAAAATCCTCCACCCAAGTATAACCGGGATTTCAATTGATTTCATTTCAATTTCCTGCTTAAACGGATTGAGGGATTTTTCGTCCTTAAACACCCCTCCAATTGTTAGGTAGTTAATCTCTGGCTGGACATAAATCTTTTTGCCAAGCCTGACGAAAGCCCCAAATTGAAAACTGCTTTTAAAGTCGGTGGAAATACTGTCTAAGTCGGTGGTTAGTTTGGAAGTGGTGAAGCCAACCTTAGGGCCAATAGAAAACTGGCCAAATGCAAAATTTCCCGCTAATAGAATTACCAGGATGAATGTTAATTTTCTCATAGTATTAAATGTTTAGGTTATGTTTTGAGAGCAAATATATAAAGTTTCTGGTTAAGCAATCATTTTTTTAATTTTTATGACGCGGATTTGCGCAGGTTTGCGCGGATAAATCATGATAAATTAATGTCTTCAGGTAAATTGCACGTCAATGTTTACATTTCAACACCCGTCACCCGGTCACCTGTCACCCGTCACCCGACCCCCAACATACATCCACCTTCTTATAACCGCCCGTTATCATTAAACATTTATTTTTCCTAAAAAAATCTCTCACAATCATTCTTTCATTAATTTTGCTGCAAATTGATTTTAGTAACCTAATTATTTACGCATGAAAAAGATTGTTCTGATAGCCGGGATTTGTTTGTTGATTGGCCATGTTGCGTTATCGCAGGTTAAACCTTTTAGGTTTGGGCTTAAACTTGCACCCAACATTGGGTGGATTTCCCCCGACTCGGAAGGTTATGAAAGTGATGGCTCGGTGCCCGGATTTTCGTGGGGGTTTATCAGTGATTTTACAATTACCGAAAATTATTTTGTTGCCACAGGGTTTAATGTAAATTATATGAATGGCAAGATGCAGTTTCCACATCAAATCGATATTATCGAAAATGATGATACAACCACTGACCCTGAAAATGAAAACCAACAAGTTTAATGAAATACAGTTTTATGGCCAGATAGGGTTTTCGTTAGGGTTTAATGTGAAATCGAAGGGCAAGGATGATTTTTCATATAAGGTAGGCGGGCAATATATGAGCGAAAGCAATGAAGGGGATATTTCGGATGAGGTAACTTTTTTGCGAGGGGCACTTGTGCTGGGCGGCGGCATTGAATATTATGTGGATAATTCGACCTCAATTGTTGCCGGGATAACTTTTTCCAACGGTATTTCCAACGTTTTAAAAGGCGAAAATTCTGTTGATACTTCGATTGAACAGAAAGCAGTACCACATTATATTGAATTGACTTTGGGTGTGATATTCTGATAGTTTGCTGCTAATAAATGCTAAAATGATTAAATGCTGAAATGCATAAATGAGTCCGGTCTAAAAACGAAGTTTTTGAAAATTAGCGAAATTTATTTATTTTCAAACACATGACTACAAAGTAATTAGAAAATTTTATTAGCGCATCCATACGGACAAGTTTAGCGGCTAAATATGGCTTTTTAGACCGGACTCATAAATAAAAACATAATCATTGTCGAATATTTAATCATTATCGCATTTAAGCATTATATCTCAACCTGTATTAATACTAAAGAATATTTTTAGATGAAAATAGCATTAGCCCAACTAAATTACCACATTGGCAATTTTGAAAGTAATGTTTCAAAAATCAAGTCGGCCATATTGAAAGCCAAAAATGCCGGGGCTGATTTAGTGGTATTTGCCGAACTGGCCGTTTCGGGTTATCCCCCACGAGATTTCCTTGAGTTTGATGATTTTATTGATAAATGTAAACTGGCTGTTGAGGAGATTGCTTCAGATTGTAAAGGTATTGCAGCAATAGTTGGTGCCCCGACAAAAAACCCCGGGTTCCAGGGAAAAGACCTTTATAACTCAGCATATTTTCTGACAGATGGAAAAGTGCAGTGTGTCAGGCACAAGACATTGCTGCCAAACTACGATATCTTTGATGAGTACAGGTATTTCGAACCGAATAAAAAATTCAGTATTATCCAATATAAAGGACAAAGAATTGCCCTGACAATATGTGAGGATTTATGGAACCTGGGCAACAACCCCCTTTACACAGTTAACCCGATGGATGAGTTGATGCGGCAACAACCCGACCTGATTATTAATATTGCTGCCTCGCCATTCAACTATAATCAATACCTTACCCGGACGGATATTTTAAAGGAAAATGCGCAGAAGTACAATTTGCCTTTGTTTTATGTAAACCATGTGGGTGCTCAAACGGAGTTGCTGTTCGACGGAGGGTCGCTGGTGATTGGCCCCAAAGGGGAAGTGGTGGAAGAGCTGGCTTATTTTGTTGAGGATTTTGAAGTTTACGATACCGGGGGTTTAAAATCTAATAGCCGGCCATTGCCTATTTCAGTTTACCCGAAGGGAAAAGAAAAAATCGGACTGATACACGATGCCCTGGTGATGGGGGTGAGGAATTATTTTAAGAAACTTGGTTTTACGAAAGCAATCTTGGGCCTGTCCGGCGGCATCGATTCGGCGGTTACCCTTGCCATTGCTGCAAAAGCCCTGGGCAATAAAAATGTGCTTTCGGTTTTGCTCCCTTCACAGTTTTCTTCCGGTCATTCTGTTGATGACTCGCTGCAAATGGTAAAAAACCTCAATTCACCACACGAACTGATAAATATTGAAGAGACATATAATGCTTACCAAAAAACGCTGAAGCCACAGTTTAAGGATTTGCCTTTTGGCCTTGCCGAAGAAAACCTACAGGCCCGTACACGGGGGGTGATACTGATGGCCCTGTCCAATAAATTCGGGTATATCCTGCTCAATACCTCCAATAAAAGTGAAGCCGCTGTAGGTTATGGGACTTTGTACGGTGATATGAGCGGTGGCCTTTCGGTGATTGGCGATGTTTACAAAACCGAAGTTTTTGAGCTGGC
>NIVA01000155.1 GCA_002254335.1 Bacteroidetes bacterium 4572_114
TTTTCGTTTTAAAAACAAACCAATGAATAAAATAAATGCTGATTTAGTTAGGGAGGCTGGTAACTATGTAACCAAACTTTTAGCTGATAAACTGCCCGATAGCATAGAATATCACTCAATTGAACATGCCCGGTATGTGGTGGAACGCTCGGAATTGATTGGAAAAAATAGCGGGCTGGACGATGATCAAATAAATTTTGTGAAACTATGTGCCTGGCTCCACGATACTGGTTATGTTGTCG
The DNA here is from genome assembly GCA_002254335.1 of Bacteroidetes bacterium 4572_114. Classification (GTDB taxonomy): domain Bacteria; phylum Bacteroidota; class Bacteroidia; order Bacteroidales; family 4484-276; genus 4484-276. The sequence continues at coordinate 243 of NIVA01000155.1, forward strand.
ATCCTGAAAATCATGAAGGGGAAAGCACCAAAATCGCCGCTAAGTTTTTAGCTTCAAAGGGTATTGATGAGAATATTATTAAACAGGTAGAAAATTGCATTCTCGCCACACGCATGCCACAGCAGCCCAAAGATATTATTTCCAGGGTACTTTGTGATGCAGACCTAAGCCATCTTTCAGCGGAAGATTATTTTGAACGGATAGAAAAACTACGGAGAGAGTGGGCCAACCTTTCAGGTAAAAAAATCGGAAAGGACAAATTCCGTACAATATCCAAAAAGTTTTTTCAGGGGCATAAGTATCATACCGATTTTGCCCGGAAAGAACTTCAGCCAAAAAAAGACAAAAATTTGCAAATGCTACAAAAGGAAATCTATATGAAGGAACAAAAAAAAGAGAAAAAACTTCTCGAAACAGCAAAGAAGAAAGTAAAACCCAAAGGATATTCACGAGGCGTGGAATCTATGTTCAGGGTCACTGCCCGTAACCAAATTAATTTGAGTTCCATCGCCGATAATAAATCAAACATTTTGATCTCGGTCAACGCTATAATCATGTCCATTTGCATATCGGTACTGGTTACCCGGTTTGAAGAAGCCCCCAACATCATCCTGCCCACAATTATCTTCCTGGTATTTTGCCTGATAACCATTGTGTTTGCCATTCTTTCAACAAGGCCAAATATCTCATCGGGCACTTTTAACAAAGATGACATTAAACAAAACAGGGTGAACTTGTTGTTTTTTGGAAACTTTTACAACATGGAACTGGACGAATATGAATGGGCCATTGGTGAGCTGATGAAAAATGATGCGAACCTTTATTCTACAATGATCAAGGACCAGTTTTCGCTGGGAAGGGTGCTTGCAAAAAAATACAAACTTCTGCGGATAGCTTATAATGTCTTTATGTTTGGGATCATCATTTCGGTACTTGCATTTGTATTTGCTTTTATCAATGTTTAGGGGGGAAAGGGACAATGCGATAAGGCGATAAGGGGACAATGCGATAAGGCGATAAGGAGGGAAGCAGTGATCATCAAATGAGTGTTGTCTAAAAAGTAAATATTTGGGTGAATAGCTGTCAGACAGTTTAGGTTATAAATCTGACATATAATACTTTAGCTTCAGTGAGTAATTTAGAAGACAACTGTCTGACAGCTTTTTAGACCGGACTCTTAAATCATTATATCATTGAAGCCCCGCAGTTGCGGGATTTCGCTACGCTCAACATTACACCATTGAAGCATTAAATCATTGAAGCATTAAATCATTGAAGCATTAAATCATTAGATCATTAACTCATTCAACCATGATAACACAATCCGAGAAATTGACCGCCATCAACCTGCAGATTGAAGGGATAATTAAAAAAATCAGGGAAATAGAAAACAACTTCGCCGACGAGATTAAAAATGTCCATCCTGTCTATCGGAAAAGTGCTTTGAACCTGGTACATTATCTTGGTTTCAGAAGTTTCGATATCGATCGTTTACAGGATCAGTTAAGGGACCTTGGGTTGCCCGGCCTGTCAAATGTTGAGGCCCATGTAATGAAAAGCCTGCTTACAACAAGTTCAATACTCAATCATCTGCTTGGTAAACCTGTTAAAGAAAAAAGAAAGGGGATTGTTTCGATAAAAAAGAGCAGGAAAATCCTCACACGGAACACGAAACTTCTGTTTGGCTATAAATCAAAAAAAAGGCGGACCAGGATTATGGTCACACTTCCCGGTTCGGCCGGTGACGATTATTTATTGGTCAATCATTTGATGAACCTCGGCATGAACAGTGCCCGGATTAATTGTGCACACGACGGCCCGGCAACCTGGGCTAAAATGATTGAAAACATACGCAAGTCAAACGATAAACTATCGAAGAATTGTAAAGTTATGATGGATTTGGGAGGCCCTAAATTAAGATCCGGCCCTATGCGGCCCGGCCCCAAAATTATTCACATCAAACCTGAAAAAGATGTGACGGGAAAGGTCGTCAGCCCGGCCAAAATCTGGGTGGCCCCTCCTGAATATCCGCCTCCCGATGATACTGCTGCCCATATCCCGGTGAACGAGGATTGGTTTAAAAACATTAAAAGGGGCGATTCCATTCATTTGACCGACACGCGGGACAAAAAAATCAAACTTATTATTGATGGTAAAAAAGGGAATGGCAGATGGGGGTCATGCTTCAACTCTGCATATATTTCAACAGGGACCGGATTAAAACTCTTTAAGCCTGATAATACCGGGAAGCTGGCACACCATGTAGGCGAATTGCTTCCGGTTGAGCAGTACATAACCCTGAAAGTAAATGATTATCTAATCCTGCACAAGGATCCGGTGCCCGGTGAACCTGCCCGATATGATGAAAATGGAAAGCTCATGGGGCGTGCCCACATTTCATGTACCCTCCCCGAAATATTTAATGATGTTAAAAAGGGCGAACCTGTCTTTTTTGATGATGGTAAGATTGAAGGGGTCATCGAAGAGAAAAACGTGGATGGATTATTAATAAAGGTTACCTACGCTAAAGACACCGGTAGCAAACTAAAGGCCGACAAAGGTATCAACCTGCCTGAGAGCGATTTAAAAGTTAGCGGTTTAACCGAAAAAGATAAACGGGATCTGGAATTTGTTGCCGTAAATGCCGATACTGTGAACTTCTCGTTTGTAAATGATGAAAATGATGTGCAACAATTGCAGGATGAGTTAAGCAAATATTACTCAACAATTGGCATAATTTTAAAAATTGAAACCCGAAAAGGTTTTAACAATTTGCCGCGCATTCTGTTAAAGGCCATGCAAACTTTTCCAATTGGGGTGATGATAGCCCGTGGTGATTTGGCAATAGAAACAGGCTGGAAAAATTTTGCCAGTATCCAGGAAGAGATCCTGCGGGTTTGCGAAGCTGCACATATACCTGATGTTTGGGCAACACAGGTTTTAGAAAACCTCGCGAAGAAAGGTGTCCCATCAAGGGCTGAAATCACAGATGCGGCCATGTCGCAACGTGCAGAATGTGTGATGCTGAACAAAGGGGCATACATCAAAAAAGCAGTGAAAATGCTTGATAAGATATTAAGGCGAATGCAGCGTTTTCAGAAAAAAAAGGAGACAATACTTCCAAAATTAGACGGTGCTGATAAATTATATTTGTCCCATGATAAATTTAATATTTAACTAGTACCCTGTCCTATAAGTTTTGTTAACAATTTTGGCAATTCAACATTTTTCAGAGTATTGCAATAGCTGCAAAATCCAAATATCTAAACCCAAAACCCAAAACAATTTCAAAATCAGAAAAAAGTAAAACAAAGAAATGTGTAATTGAGTGGTGTCGCAGTTTTGAGCTTATTTCGGGTTTTGATATTTGAGTTTTGAGCTTGTTTCGTCCCGAAAGCTTTCGGGTTTTGATATTTGTGCTTCGAGTTTATTACGTTTTTTGATATTTGTACTTCAACTATGAAAAGAGGGATTTTGGTTTTAATAACATATTTGATTTTTATTACCGCCAACGGGCAGGACACTATTGCTGAATCAGGTAAGGTTTATAAATTAAATTATAAAATTGAAATTCCTGTTACCGTTGGGCTATATGCCTTTAATTACTACGGATTTGGTCAATTAAGACAAAAGCCTTCCCTGGGTGAAAGTCAGATTGCCCCTCTTGATAAATATGACGTCTGGGCTTTCGACCGCAAGGCCCTTTTCCAATCTTCCTCGCAAAGGTTTCAGGCCCAAACCATTTCGGATTGGGGCATGAACATCTCCATCTTTATGCCGGCCCTGTTATTTTTGGATGTTGAAATCCGCGAAAGCTGGTTCGATATTGCTTTGCTCTACATCGAAACACAGGCCATAAACTCCAACCTTTACACCTGGGGCGGCCCAATGTACACAACCCGGGTACGCCCCTTTGTTTATTACGAGGAAGTCCCGTTTGATGAAAAACTGGAAACCGGCACTACAGATTCATTCTTTAGTGGCCATACTTCATGGACTGCCGGGGCATCCTTTTTTATGGCTAAAGTAATAAGTGACTATCATCCTGAATTAGGGGCAAAAAAGTGGCTATTGTTTGCGGCAGCGTTGGTCCCGCCGCTTTTTGTAGGTTATCACAGGTACAGGGGGTTAAAACATTTTCCTACGGATATTATGTTTGGGACGGCCGTGGGGGCCGCAGTCGGGATTTTAAACCCACATCTTCATAAAGTTAATAAGAATAAGAAAAATAACATCTCGCTAATCCCTTACACAGGAGGATATTCGGGTTTGGCATTTAGGTTAACTTTTTAGGAGGAAGTGGAATAGGGGATCAAAATAGACAGCAATAACAAAAAATAATATTAAACAAAAATTATGAGTGAATATCAATTTTATGAGTTTAGGGCGATTGACAAGCCTTTATCCCAAAAAGATAAGAATAAAATAGGTAGTTGGTCCAGTAGGGCAAACCCAACAAATACAGGGGTTGTATTTACCTACAGTTATGGTGATTTCCCTAAAAATGGAATAAAAGTAATTGAAAAGTATTTCGATGCAATGTTTTATATTTCTAATTGGGGGACAACGCAGCTTGTCTTCAAGTTACCGAATAATCTTATAGATATTAAACAACTGAAACATTATTGTATAAGGGACGGGATTAGCCTGATTGAAAAACCTGATTTCACCATCCTGGATATTTGTATTTCAGATGAAGAAGGTGGGGGCCGTTGGATTGAAGGTGAAGGTTGGCTTGCATCATTGGTGTCGCTAAGAAATGATATTTTGTCAGGGGATTATCGCTGTTTGTATTTGATTTGGTTAAAAGTGGGTACAGAGGGCGCACCTAATGAATGGAGTGATGTAAGTATGGAAAGTATTGAACCCAAAGTACCTTGCAATTTAAAATTATTAAACCCGGCACTTTTAGATTTAGTTGAAGTTTTTGAGATTGATAAAGATGCAATTG
>NIVA01000156.1 GCA_002254335.1 Bacteroidetes bacterium 4572_114
GGCTACATCAACTAAAAGGTTCGTTAAAAGGTATGTGGTCAGTATGGGTGGGTGGAAATTGGCGGATAATTTTTCAATTTGATGCCGGCGATGCTATGAATATCGATTACCTGGATTATCATTAAGTAGAATATATAAAGGAAAGTAGTATGAATAGAGAGAGAAAACCTACCCATCCCGGTGAAATATTGTATGAAGATGTAATTAAGGCAGTAGGGATTACAGTGACAGAAGCTGCAAAACGATTAGGTGTAACGCGGAAAGCATTATCACTATTACTAAATTGCAAAGTATCGCTAAGTCCTGGAATGGCGATTAGAATAGGCAAGGCAACGAATACTACACCAGAGAGTTGGTTGTTTATGCAAGCGAAATTAGATTTGTGGTATGCTAACCGGCAATTGCCCGTAGTAAAATCATTTGAAAATTCGGTGCCCGCATTGTGAATTTTACGGCAAGTGGGTTTAAGCCGTAAGTAAACTATTCCAAATTCAAACCCCTTCCAAAACTCAAAAAAACATCCCCAAATACATAAACACCCTCATCAAAACACTACCCCAGCAACCCCCTAACAATCCCCGAAATAGATTTATTATCCGCCTTTCCGGCCAGTTTCTTACTCGCCATGCCCATCACCTTTCCCATGTCTTTCATGCTTGTTGCACCAACCTGGTCAACTATTTCCTTTACAAGAACCTGTAATTCTTCCTGGCTCATCTGTTCGGGCAGGTAGGCTTCTATTATCGCTGACTGATAAAGCTCTTCATCGGCCAGGTCTGCCCGGTTTTGTGATTTGTAAATCTCTGCTGATTCCTTACGTTGCTTCACCAGCTTTTGCAGAATCTTCAATTCCACCTCTTCCGGGATTTCGCCGGATGAAGTGTCTTTACCGGTTTTGGCCAACAACAGGGCTGCCTTGATTGCCCGTAATGCTTCAAGTTTACGTTTGTCCCTTGCAAGCATAGCCTGCTTAAGATCGTCGTTAATTTTTACTGCTAAATCCATAATATTTCAATTGTTGTTTGTTGTTTGTTGTTTGTTGTTTTTTTCAAACCCTGTCAGGGTTAAAAAGTTCAATCAGCCTTATTATGCAAAAAAGTATTCTCACGCGAACTGATGCCCCCATCCTTATCGCCACGATTACTTTCGGGGCCGGATCCTTTTTTATCATCACTCAGTATAAAACGTGCCGTAACCGATTCGGATGCCGGGACGACAGGGTTAAGCCGCACCTTTTTCCTGACAAAGGCCGGTTCCGATTCGAGGGTCTCCAAATCTTTCCCCTCACCCCCAAACTTCATACTTAGCTCCCGCAACCTTTTCACCCGGTCGTTGGCCTTTTTATCCATCTCTTGTTTCTGAATGTCCTTTTCGGTTTGCTTCGGGCTTTCCTCTTTCTTTTTCGATGAAAAACCACCCAAAGTATAACCAATTTTTAATTTCCCGGTCTTCTCGGTTTTTTTTGTGATCACGGGCTTTTCAGAACTGGGTTCAAAAAGGGAGGGGTGTTTTATTTCCCCTGACGGCTTTTTTACCGGTTGGTCAAACATCAACATACCCTCTGTTGCTTTCGGCTTTTTGCCTGGGAAGTTTTTTTTTGTTTCAACAGGCTTTTCCTTTTTTATCAGATGAATCCCGTCCACCTCTTCAGGGTCCGGTCCGGTGACGACATTTTCAGTTTTTTGATCTTCGGTGTCCTGCTCCACAGGTAATTTATCCCCGAGGGTGTAAACCGTCTTTTTCTTTTCACGGTTAAAGGTCGATTCATCAATTTCTTCAGGAACATCAAAACCGGTAGCAATCAGGGTGATGCTAATTTTATCCCCAAGTGACTCGTCCATCCCGTTCCCCCAAATTATTTCTGCGGTCTGCCCGGCCTCTTCCTGGATATAATCAGTGATTTCGCCCACCTCATCAAAGGTAATCTCGTCCTTGCCCGAAGAGATGTAAAGCAAGATATCGCTTGCCCCACTGATCTTGTTATCGTTGAGCAACGGCGAACTCAGGGCCTCCTTAACTGCCACGCCGGCGCGGTCTTCACCTTCTGCCGTGGCAGATCCCATAATGGCCGTACCGCTGTTTTGCATTACGGTGTTCACATCTTCAAAGTCCACATTTATATAACCTGCCACTGTAATAATCTCGGCAATACCTTTTGCAGCTGTCGTAAGAATATCATCTGCACGCCCAAACGCTTCCGAAAGCTTGAGGTTCCCGTGCATTTCGCGCAATTTTTCGTTGCTGATGATCAACAGGGTATCCACATATTTCTTTAGCTCTTCGATACCCGCCTCGGCCTGGAGCCTTCTTTTTCTCCCTTCAAACAAAAAGGGGATGGTAACGATACCTACAGTGAGTATGCCCAACTCCTTTGCAACCTTTGCAATTACCGGTGCTGCCCCAGTGCCCGTGCCACCACCAAACCCGGCTGTTACAAACAACATTTTGGTATTGGTTTCGAGGTACTTCCTGATATCCTCAATGTTTTCTTCAGCCGACATGCGGCCCACATCCGGTTTTGAACCAGCCCCCAGGCCATTAACACCGAGTTGTATCTTATTGGGTATCGGGCTCATGTCCATGGCTTGGGAATCGGTGTTACAGATAATAAAATCCACGCCCTTTATGCCTTGCTTGTACATGTGTGTAATAGCATTGCTTCCCCCGCCACCCACACCAAGTACCTTGATGATCGATGATTTGTCCTTTGGTGCATCAAATGCCAACATTTCGTCTTTCATAATTTTTTACTCCTATTTATTGATTTTTATTGATTAATGCTTCTTTATTGTTCAAATTAAATTGTTATCTTTATTAGGCCTGAAAGATTTGGGATAGAATATTGGAGTAGTGGAGTATTGGAGTAGTGGAGTAGTGGAGTGGTGGAGTGGTGTAAATTTGTCATGTTGTGTTGTATTATTTTGCATATGAATCATCCCAATCTTTTTGTTTTATTTTATTTTTCCTTTCTACCATAAATCAATATATTTTTCCTACACCCCACCTCTTTACCATTCATTTCTCCATTTACTCCATTACTCCATCTCTCCATCTCTCCATCTCTCCATTACTCCATTTCTCCATCTCTCCATTACTCCATCTCTCCATCTCTCCATTTCTCCATCTCTCCATTACTCCACCTCCCCATTACTCCATTTCTCCATCTCTCCATCAGTCCACCTCCCCATCACTCCATTTCTCCATCTCTCCATTTCTCCATCTCTCCATCTCTCCATTTCTCCATCTCTCCATTTCTCCATTACTCCACCTCTCCATTACTCCATTTCTCCATCTCTCCATCTCTCCATCTCTCCATTTCTCCATCTCTCCATCTCTCCATCACTCCATTTTTCCATTTCTCCATTTTTCCATTTTTCCATCTTTCCATCTCTCCAATCCCCCTCCCCTACTCCGGGTCGTTTTCAAAGAAATCCTGTATCTTCTTTAAAAAACTGGGGGGCCTTTTTTCGCGTTTTTCTTTGTTCTTTTTCTTTTCTGTTTTTGGGTCGGTAATTACCCTGGCCTCCCTTTCCTTTTGCTGTTCCAAGCGGTCGAGGCCTTCTATCACCAGGCCAATCCCGGTTGAATACATCGGGCTGGCCATATCATCGGGCACATCCCTGGCAAGGTGTTCGTTTGGGTAACCTATCCTGGTATCCATCCCGGTCATAAATTCAGTAAGCTGGGCTGCATGTCGAAGCAATGCCCCCCCGCCCGTCAGGACAATACCGGCGATCATCTTTTTTTCAAACCCTGAGTTTTTAATCTCATAATAAATATGTTCGATGATCTCCTCCATCCTTGCCTGGACGATGCTGGCCAGGTTTTTCAGGCTGATCTCCTTCGGCGGCCTTCCCCTGAGGCCCGGGATAGCAACAATTTCCTCATCCTTGTTTTCGTTGGCCAGTGCCGACCCGAATTTCACCTTTAGCTCCTCCGCATGTTTGCGGATGATGGTGCACCCCTCTTTCACATCTTCGGTAATGATGTCGCCACCAAGGGGAATAACCGCTGTGTGCCTGATGATGCCATCCTGAAAAATGGCGATGTCGGTGGTACCGCCACCAATATCCACAAGTACTACACCTGCCTCTTTTTCTTCCTCGCTTAATGTGGCATTGGAGGATGCTATCGGCTCCAATATCAGATCGACCACCTCAAGGCCGGCCTTCTTTACGCATTTGTAAATATTTTTTGCTGCCGTGGTCTGGCCGATGATGATATGAAAATTTGCCTCCAGCGAATTTCCAAGCATCCCGATAGGTTGCCTGATGCCCTGTTCGTTGTCGATGATATACTCCTGTGGTATCACATCGATGATCTCGTCGCCCGGGCTCATGTTGAGGTTGTACATGCTGTTCAGCAATGTATCGATGTCGTTCTGGCTTATTTCTTCCTCATTGCTTTCGCGGATAATACTGCCACGGTGCTGCACGCTTTTGATGTGCTGGCCGGCAATGCCAACATTCACATAAGTAATATCCGCACCGGATTTCTGCTCGGCTTCCTCTATCGCAGTCCTGATGGACTGAACAGTATTTTCGATATTGGACACGATGCCCCGCTTCACCCCAATTGATTCGGTTTTTCCATATCCCAGGATTTCAATCTTTCCAAATTCGCCACGCCTGCCAACGATAGCAGCAATTTTGGTCGTCCCAATGTCCAACCCTACAATTATTTCTGATGATTCCATATCTTATTTCTATTTATGGTTCTAATTAAATTAATCCTATCATTATATAGGCGCACGGCCGTGCGCCTCTACATTTCAATACAATATAGACGCACGGCCGTGCGCCTCTACATTTCAATACAATATAGACGCACGGCCGTGCGCCTCTACATTATGGGTCGTTATTTTTTACAAACCACCTGGTTTTTGTATTTTAAATTCAGGACGTTAATATTTTCGATACCAACTTTTGACATCCCTGCCTGGTAAAATGCCAACAGGTTTTCAAATTTTATTTCAAGGTCGTCCACATCGCCCAACAGGATTATGTATTTGCCATTTTCGGGTATTAGCTCTATCTCACCCTTTTTGTTTACATAAACCTGCTTGATATGATTTTTTAAAAAATGGTTTCCCTCTAATTTCCCGGCAAGGAAAAACAGCTTTGACAAAACGGGATTTTTATCAGTTTCCTGTGTAAGGCCAATTATTTTTTCCCTCTTTAATATTTCCGCTGGCAACCACCACATGTGGAATGTAATTTCTTGAAACCGGTAAAGCCCTGCCCGATCTGCTGAGGTAATAGCTTTGGTTTTTCCTGTTGATGATCCTGATCAATGCTTCTTCCCTTTCTACCTCGACACTAAGCTTGCCATGAACTGTGGTGTAAACATTTACACTTTTTATATATGGATTTTGTGCAAGTTCCATCTCAATTAATTCGATATTCAGGCTGTCGATAAGTTTTCCCCTGACCGAATCAAATTTAAGGTACACCAACTTTTCAATTTCGGAGGATGTGATAAAACCACGGGGATTTTCGTCAGTTAGCGAAACAGAAATGTCAGTACACTTGTGTGTTTTTTGATCGATCAGCGCAAAGCCCAATATCACCGATATCCCCGAAAGGACTGTCACCCATATTAATATTTGAAATGTTTTTTTCATCTTATTTTGATTTAGGGGGGTTTTGTAACATCAATTGAATAGGCAACACCAATTGATCGATATCACCGGCACCAATTGTTAACAATACTTCATGTTTAACCGCAGCCAATTCTGTAAGCAGATTTTCCTTATTACAAAGTTTTTTATGCTTTATTTTCATCTTATCGAAAATCAAAGCAGAGGAAACACCGGCAACCGGATTTTCCCTTGCGGGATAAATATCCAAAATAAACACCTCATCCATAAGGTCGAGGCTTTGGGCAAAGGCTGCACTAAAATCCTTTGTCCGGGAATAGAGGTGTGGCTGAAAAACCCCCGTGATCTTCTTATCCGGGAAAATTTTTCTTACCGAACCTACTAAGGCATCTATCTCTTTTGGATGATGGGCATAATCATCAATATACACTGTTTGCCCTGAGTTGTATTGAACTTCAAACCTGCGTTTTATGCCTTTAAAGGATTTCAGCCCATTTCTTAACTCCTTCTCACTGACACCAACATTTAAAGCTACCACAGATGCAGCCACGGCATTTTCAACATTTATCTCTCCGGGGATGCCGAGGGTTATATTATCAATCCGTCCGGAAGGCAATATCAAATCGAAAATAGTATGACCGGGGAACAGCCTGAGGTTTTCAGCGAAATATCCACCACCTGATAAGCTGTACTTCAACACTTTGCCAGGTTCAATAGTTGATGTATCCAAATCAAGGCCCTCTTTTATTACCAATAAACCCTGGTTTTTCAGGTTTTTGATAAATACTTCGAAACTATTTTTCAACTCCATCTCTGTTCCATAAATATCAAGATGGTCGGCATCGGAGGAGGTTACAACTTCCATGGACGGCCTGAGTTTGAGGAACGACCTGTCAAATTCATCGGCCTCGGTAACAAAATATTTTGGGTTACCTGAATATAAATAATTAGAATTATAGTTCTTTGAAATCCCTCCAAGAATGGCGAGGCAACCAACAGGACTGCTATAAAGCAAATGGGCAATCATGGTGGATACCGTTGTTTTTCCGTGTGTACCTGCTACGGCAATAGTTTCATATTCGGAAGATAACGTCCCAAGAATTTCGGATCGCTTATGTACCTCAAAATTATGGTACCTGAAAAACCGCAGAAGATGATTATCCTCTTTTACGGCGGGGGTGAACACAACCAGGGTGTTGCCGGGATCTGTAAATCCTTCAGGGATATCCACAGGTTCATCCCTGTAAAATATGGGCATTCCTTCAGCCGTTAATTTTGCTGTAAGTATTGTTGGGACGAGATCATAACCGGCAACATGTTTTCCACGGGCAACAAAATACCTTGCCAGGGCGCTCATTCCGATGCCCCCGGCCCCGAGGAAGAAAATGTTATGATATTGGTTAAGGTTCATCTTTATTTTTTATTCATCTTTACTTTTTGACGTTTCCAAGTCCTACGGACGTTGGAAAGTC
>NIVA01000157.1 GCA_002254335.1 Bacteroidetes bacterium 4572_114
TTCAGGTACAACCCTGCCCTGCGATTTGGCATCACCACACAAACATCCGAAAAATCCCCGAAATCCCCCTTAATGTAATTTGCAACTTGCTGTAAAAAAGCTGGCATGGTAGTTATTTTTTATTTGTTATTACCCTGGATAAAAGTTATTAAAGTCTAATCAAGGTTTGAAATACACTTTTGTTAATACAAAGGAAAACTTTTTTTTGGGCGGCTGAACCGGGCTTTCCGTTATACCCACCTTGCACCGGCTGTATTTTTGTAGGCGGTACGGGGTCTTCCTTCGTCAGCCTCCGCCCACCAACAAAAATATCAGCCGCTGCTTCGCCGGGGTACCACTCCAATCCCTGCCGCATGTTCCCAGTCTCAACCTTGATCCACAACTAAAATTTCTTTTTCCAAAAATACAGAATTATGTTAAACCCGATTTTGATTGATTGATTTTAGGCTAAATCTTTTCTGATGAGCCAGGGTTAATTTTGAATAATTGCTTTTTATTGCCTACTTGGAAATTGGGTTTAGCAGCAGACCTGTCCGCCGCTTCGCTATGGCAGGCGGGGCTGCGAAATATTTATAGAAACAAGATAGCCAGGGTCTCCGCCAAGGTGCAGGGCACCGCAATATTATTATGCAGATGAGAATATATTTCGGTGCTCTGCACCTTTATTATTTCTCCTGGGCACTAATCTCTATAAATATTATTGGTGCTCTGCACCTAATATCCAAGATATGCATATTTGCAATAAGTAGGGTATTCAGAACAATCCACGATTTTAGCTTAATAGCTATTATTTCATTCTCAGCACATCTCCATAGGAGTCCCATGGACAAAATAATATTTAACCAGACTTTAAATCACAACTAACAAAAAATGAATTACTTTTGTAACGGGATATCATAAAAACAAATCAATAATGCTGACATTAAATTTAGACAATCAAACAGAAAAGCAATTTAATAAATTGTTAAATTATTCGGGAATGGATTTTTCTAAATTAATCAGTTCAATGATAAATTATCGCATTAATGAACTCAATAGAGGAATACGAAATATTGAATTGGATTTTATAAATTACGAACACAAATACAAAATCAAAACCAAAGATTTTTACAAACGCTATGTAAAAGGTGATTTTGGAGATGAAAGCGAAAGTAATGATTTTATGATTTGGAGTGGTGAATATGAAGCCTATACCGAATTTCAGGTCGAATTGGACAAACTACTATGATAATAGAATACTTTGCTCATGCAAATCATCGAAAAATATTTCACTGGTTTATCTAAAACCCAGGAGCAGCAATTCATGATGCTTGACGGGCTTTACCGAGAATGGAATTCAAAGATAAATGTGGTTTCGCGAAAAGATGTCGAAAATTTATACGAACGCCATGTGCTGCACTCACTGGGAATTGCAGAAGTGATACAATTCAAAAAAAACACCACCGTCCTCGATGCCGGTACAGGTGGCGGTTTCCCCGGGATACCTCTTGCCATCATGTTCCCGGAGGCCAAATTTTTATTGGCCGATTCGATAGCAAAAAAAATAAAAGTTGTTAACGAGGTCTCAAATGCTTTAGGGCTAAAAAATGTTGAAGCCGTTCAAGCCCGTGTGGAAAACATCAAGCCTACGTTCGATTTTATTGTCAGCAGGGCCGTGGCCAGGCTCCCCGAATTTATGAACTGGTGCAGGGGCAAAATCAAAAAGGATAATTTCAACGACCTTCCCAACGGCATCCTGTACCTAAAAGGTGGTGATTTGAAAGAAGAGTTGGCCCAGGTAAAAAAGTCCATCAAGATTTATCATCTCTCAGATTTTTTTCAGGAAGATTTTTTTGAAACTAAGAAATTGGTGCATTTGTGGTAGGGGGTTTTCGGGTTTCTGGTTTCTGAAGACTGATGACTGCATAATGAGGACTGATGACTAATTTCGGGTTTCAGATTACTCTTGGCTTCCTTCGCTTTGCTCTTGTCACTTTGCCCCCAAACTTAATGTTTATAAATCCAGAAAGCTTTCGGGACTGAAGGTCGTTGGTAAGTCAGTGAAATGAAAGGAGTGGGAGTAAAACTTTCCATTCCCGCACGTGCGGGAATGGACATGGAAACGTTAAAGCCCTCTCGCTGTTTCAGGTTGCGCCTGGCTTCCTGCACCCGACACCCGTCCTTCACAAGCTTCAAGTTTCAGTTTAGAACATTGTTTACTTATTGTGGCAATCTAACCCTAATAAATCCACGATCAGTTTTCCAAGGTTGTGCTTCCTGAACTGGTATGGGAACAGGTCGCCATCGGAAGCTGAATACCGGTTGATCAGGCAGACCATCGGCCCCAGCATCATTGCGCCGGGATTTGGTGTGCCAACATTGTTCCTTCCCATCTGCATCAACGATAATTCGCGGCGCAAACGTTCGATAATCATGGGTGACACATTTCCGCCACCATTTCCACGGTCATCGATAATGAGTGCTTTTTTGCGCATTTGCGGATAAAAATATTTAACAAACTGGTTCAGCCCGTCCGGCCCCATATCAGGTATATGGATATATCCGACCTGGCCATTTGTGGCTTCATCAACCTTTTTGATATTTTCGTGTACCCATTCGTAATAATACAACTTGCTTTCGTCAGCTATTGGAATAATTATTTCTTTATGGGTATCCTTATCCGAAGCAGACGAACTGATGGTCAGCTCAACTTGCTTGCCGGCAGTACCAACAAGTGACTGATAAATATTCACCATCCCGGCAACCGATTTTCCGTTTACGGCAATTATATAATCGCCTTCGTTAACGTTTACCCCAATTTCGGTAAGTGGCGAACGGATAGATTTATCCCAGTTTTGTCCTTCAAGTATCCTGTCGATCCGGCAATAACCCGAATTGTCGCGGCTCAACTCAGCGCCCAGCAGCCCGGTCTTTATCTTTTCAGGGATCACCCTGTCGCCCCCGGTCACATAGGCATGCCCGGTACTTACCTCACCAATCATCTCTCCAATGATATAGGAAACATCATACCGGCTGTTGGCATATTTAATTAACGGTTCATACTTTTTATACATTTTGTCCCAATCAACTCCGTGCATGTTTGGATCGTAAAAGAATTCGCGCATCTGCCTCCATGATTCATCAAATATCTGCTTCCACTCCTCTTTTGGAGACACCCATATTTTCATATTGGAGACATCAACAAATTCGGATAATTTAACTTTGCTTTTCGGCAGATCGATCACGGAATATTTTCTGTTCTGGCTTACTAACATTTTTTTACCATTGGCTGAGATTTCACTCAAACTAATGTTCCCAAGGTTTGTCTCTTTTTTCTTTTTTAAGTCGAAAAACAGAAGAGAACCCTTCTTATCGCCTGTCTTAAACCGCTGGTAGTATGCGCCCCCTTTAACCCCTTTAAGGTTCCAATAGGCCGCTGCATCAATGGGCAGTTCAACCACCCGGTCTTCGATCCCGTCAAAATCAACTTTCATGTCTTCAGCCTCTTCTGTCTCTTCAGCCTCATCATCTTTCTTTTTTTCCTTATCTTCACCCTCTTCTTTTTTATCTTCCTTTACTTCTGCCACGTCATTTTCCGGTTCAAATGGCGATTCGGTATCTTTGGCCAGTGTGAGGAAATAAACCTTGTCCATATCGCTGTATGCATGGTTCCATTCAGTCCAGCTATAGATTGGGTTAAATGTCCTGGCTGACGTAAAATATAGGAACTTCCCATCAGCACTAAACGATGGATCGCTGGAATTGTACCATTTACTGGTAACGGGCGTTGAGGTTTTGGTTTCGAGATTGTACAGGTAAATCCGTCCCGGCTCCTCGTTATCGGGCTTTACGTATGCCAGCCACTTACTATCGGGCGACCAGTCATAATCGTGAAATTCCCCTTCATCAGTCTGATCAACCAGGGTCATATCCTTTGTTTCGATATCGACATAATAGAATCGTTTTTTCTGATCTGTAAAGGCGATTTTTTTTGCATCCGGCGACCACCAAAACCCAAATTTATAAGTATCACCATTTTTAGTGACTTGTATAGGCTCTTCACTACCGTCCTGATTAACGATGAAAATTTCATCCTCCCCGGTTTCATCAGAAATATAAGCAATCCATTTCCCATCTGATGACCAATCGGAACCGCGCTCATGAACACCATTTGTATTGGTAAGGTTTGTTGTGATACCGCTTTTGGCCGGCACCGAAAAAATATCTCCCCTTGCACCAAATGTCACCCGTTTTCCATCCGGCGAAACGCTGGAATACCTTATATTTTTTGAGGCATCCTTCCACTGTGGCCTGCTTACGGTAAAATCGTTCATTATCTTTACATTAATCCGTTTGGGCACCTGGCTTTGCAGATCATAATAATAGAGGTAGCCACCATTTTCGTAAACAATGGCGTTATCGCCAAGCGAGGGGAATTTGATGTCGTACTTATCGTAATTGGTCAGTTTTTTGGTTTCACCGGATTTGGTATCATATGAAAACAGGTTCATAATGCGGTCGCGGTCAGATAAGAAATAAATGATATCACCGTGCCACATCGGGAATATATCCTGGGCTTCATGGTTTGTGGCATTAATGGTCTCTTTGCTCTTGAAATCATAAATCCAGATATCATCGGCCATGCCACCGCGATAATATTTCCAGGTCCTGAACTCACGGAACACCTGGTTGTAGGCCAGTTTTTTCTTATCCGGCGAAAAGCTGCAAAACCCACCTGCCGGCAAAGGCAATTGTGTGGAAAGGCCGCCATCCTTAGAAACTTCAAAAAGCTGCCCGACAAACGAATTGAATGATTTTTTACGTGACCTGAACACAATATCATCATTGTCTTTCCAGGTCATCACAACGTTGTTGGGCCCCATGCGGTCAGACAAGTCGTCACGTGAAAGGGTCGCTGTGTAAGTAACCCTTTGTGGTACACCGCCCCCGGCAGGCATCAGGTAAACTTCGGTATTTCCGTCGTACTGGCCCGTGAAAGCCAGTGTTTTGCCATCTGGCGAAAATTTGGCAAATATTTCGTTACCGTCATCGTTGGTAAGCATCCTGGCAACACCGCCGGCCCTGGCCACGGTGTAAAGGTTACCGGCATAGCTAAACACAACCTGGCCGCCATGAATTGTCGGGAAGCGTAATAATCGAGCTTCTTCTTCCTGTGAAAATGCCGTGGCCGCAAATACGATAACCATCAGCACAGATAATAAACATTTCCTCATAACTTCAATTTCTATTTTAATAATTTAAGATTTAATTAATTTTTGAATGCCCTGCACAACTATTTTTATACCATTTTACACAACTATCTATAAATCAATAGTTACATTTAATGAGGCGCAAAAGTACGAAAATGGTTTGTACGAAAGCCTACATTAATTGTTCGGTTTCGTACATCAATAATCATTAATATGTGAAACATTGCCATGTTGAAGGTGGCCTCCAAATAAAAGAGAAATAATTTTTCCTGCAACTTTTTCGGGTGCGGTAAAAAGGCCATCCTGCTTTGCTTTTTCAAATTTCTCAATATCTGCAAAATCTTTCTTGCCCTTTCCCATCACCTGACCCAGCATTTGAGACCGGACGAACCCAGGGGAGATGGCATGGATTTTTACCAGGAACGGTTTATCGTTTTGTTCCAGGGCAACACTTTTTGTAAGCATATCAAGCCCTGCCTTTGAACTGCAATATAGATTTACATTAATATGATAATCTATCAAAACTGAAAGGATTAATTGACAACAAATCTGGAACGTTTCTGTTTTAGCTTTTTTTTGAAATAAACCCATATTGAAAAAAGCAGGATCAATGCACCAAAATAGATTAGTCCAATAACATAATATATTCTTCCATAATGAATAAAGCTAAGGAATGATTTTGAAGAATCAATTTCAGCAGCATTCATTCCAAAAAACCCAAATACTATCCCTAGAGGGATTGCAATAGCAGAAATAAACCCTATTGCAACTTCCCAGGCTTTTCTTTTTGTTTCGTCATACTTACGTTCATAAATCCTAATTGAAGACATTTCTGAATCTGCTGCACTTTTTAACCTGGCAATCATTATTGATACAATGCCAGTTCTTTCTCTTGCGTTAAGTACACTTAGAAATGAGTTATAATAGTTTTCTACCCTCAAAGCCGGAATAAAACTAAGGATATCATGCAAGGCTTCGATCCCAAAACTCAGGTTAAGCTCCAATTCACTGCAAACTTCCAATATTTGGGCAACAACTACCCTACGTTTCTTATATCCCTCAAATACATTTTTAGAATCTGAAATACTTTGGTGCATTTCAAATAGTTTTTTTCGAATTTCCCTAAGATGTGAAATATCCCCGACTATTTGAATTGCACATAATATTAATGTGTGTTCCAAATAAATTTGTTGTCCTGCAAGATATGTAACTAATGGCCCAACTGCACCAACAGTTTCTGCTCTTCTATTTAATTCGGGAGGAAAAAGAATATTATCAATATCATCTCTAACGGGAAGGTTATTACGATATATGGTTTTCTTAACGATATTATCTTTTGGTTTATAAACCCTGTCTTCAAAATTCCCTAAGACGACTAAATGAGATTCTATTCCGAAATTAATTTCATTATACTTGCCTAATAAACCAAATTCATCAAATATCTTGAAAATACAGTTATTTAGATTATTTGAATCCCAAAAAAACTCTTTATAATGAAGGTCTTCCAATATACTGGTTAAATCCTCAATCCTACCGAGGAATTTAATACAAACTAAAATTGTTAACCTTCCAACAAATGATTGAAATAGTTCTACATTTGTGGAGATTATTTCCCCTTCCCCACTCCAGCGTTTTCCTGAGTATTTTACTGTTTTGATTTCTTTAGAAATGATAACCCGTGGAAGAAACTTTTCGTTTTCTTCAATGTATTTCTTGTATCTACCATAAATTGAAGTATTATT
>NIVA01000158.1 GCA_002254335.1 Bacteroidetes bacterium 4572_114
TTTATTACTTCGCCTGTGTAGCTAAATCCGCTTAAAGCGATAAAAGATAAAATGGCAATAATTAAACTCTCTTTTTTTTAGCTCTTCAATTTGGCTGTAAATATTGTACAAAATGTCGATATAGCCAAATACAATAAATCATTTTGGCTATATGTCCTTTGTTATTTTATCTTATAGCCATAATGAAACTATTGGGGGAGGGAATAAAACACTCTTATGTTAATGCTGAAATTATTAATACACATGTACTTTTCAATCTTCTTCAAAAAGACAACCCATGGTAAAGTTATCGGTAACTGTCTCAAGGCTATTGGCGTTTTCGGCAACTCCATAAGTGGTGATCATTGTAATAAACACATTCTTCCTGGTTTTTGTGCCTTCCTTGAACTGGGTTATCTTATTCTTAATATTTTCATGCTCAGGTTTATTTATTGTAAACTTTCCTGACCAGAAATGTATTTCCAACCCTGCGCCATCCGAAAATTGCAATCAGCCCAGAAGAACTACTTCAAAGCATTTCATTCATAATTTTTATTTCCCTTATCCTGCCAACTAGCATAACATAAGCGTAATATGTGTTTGCAGATTGTCTCTCAGGCACCAGCCTGATTTTTTGATATGGAACCGGGTAAGCAGCAATCCAAACTTCAGGCATAAAATCAAGATGTTCATCAGGTTTAAGATTTGCAAATATATCAGCCCCCCAAACAATTAAGATATTTCCCCAATAAGCAAAGAATAAAATTTCTCCCTGGCAAATTTTTCATTCCACGGATAATGGCCACATTTTTCAAGTTTGATCATTCTGAAATCATTAAGGATTTTAGGGAGAGGTTTTTCAACGCCTTCTATCGGGTGGGGATCATAAACCCCGTGGAAAGCGACAACCGGACAGGAAATAGTTTGTCCAATTTCCAGTAATGTGCCCGATCCCCTTAATGCTTTTGCCTCCGGCCACACGGCCTCGAAAATGTCAGGCTGGAATTCCAAAACATGGTTTTCTTCGGAGATGGGGGCAAACGTATCGGCCCGGGACATGAGTGCCCCAAAGCGTTGGAAAAGTTTTTTCCGGTCAGGACAACCCTTCCTTTGTAGCATGTCCAAAAGATCCATGGTTTTAGTCCTGTCTGCATGATTGAGCCGGTGTAACCTTGTTTGCATGATATCGGAAGCATAATTTTTTTCAAATGGCCCGGCACCGATCAGGATCAGCTGTTTAACTGTATCGGGATATTTTGCAGCATACATCCACGCCAGCCATGCCCCCCAGGAGTGGCCAATCAATATTACTTTTTCTGCACAATGATTGTGCAGGAGAAATTTGAGTTCCTCTATTTGCCCATGAATAGAATCAGCACCTTGAAATGGTTCCAGGACACCGAACCGTTTCCCTAATTCCCAGGCAACCGGGGCCATACCTCCGGGAGCTCCCGGGCCACCATGCACAACTATAATTTCTAATGGCGGTTTGCCATATTTTCTGTGAGTGACATGTCTATCTTTTATCATAGTCGTCCCCATCTTCTAAAATCCTTTGACGTGTTTCATTAAATTTTTCACTAAAAACACTTCTTTCTTCTTCGAGGTATTTACTTTCAATACCATTCAAATCCATTATTGAGTGAAACAAATCATCGGAAACAAAGGGCATATTACTATTAGATTTGATAATTGTGGTTTTATACGGGTTTAATTTTAAATATGCTGGTGAAAGCCAAACAATAAACGGGATTTCTACATTAGCCTTTGGCAATACTTTTGAGTAGTCATGGCCAACCCTGTCCAGTTCATCATAAACATTTTCCCCATGGTCGGATAAATAAATTGCCGATGTGAATCCGGCAGAATGAAAAACATCTATTATGTCGATACTGTTTTCAAAGCTCACTTTATGCTCTAAATTCGATTGAGAAAGAATTGATAATACAGAATTAAGGGTGTTTGAATATGGAGAAACCACATCGGCATAAACAATTAAATCATCTCTTGTTTCTAACTTTGGGTTGGTTTTTCTTGAAGCACCGTACAAAGACATGTGCCGCCTGCTGCAAGATTCCCCCAAAATTAAAACAAAGGTTTGCCTACCATCAGTAAAAGTAGGGTTTGCATTAACTTTCCGAGGTGCAATTTCCTGCATTGCTTCCCTATACAGGTTTATTTTATCCCAAAAAGAGAAAGCAACTTTTGCAATTTGAGGTACACCTTTTCTAACGAGCCTTCCGTTAAAGGCATTTTCAAAAATAAAAATCGCAGATATAAATAATACAGCCCCAATAAGATATTTTTTGATTTTGGAGGGGCAATGTTTTGGAGGGCAACGTAAAGAAAAGAGAAATAAAATAGTATATGGGATTAAAATTAGCAGGCCTATGGAAGCTTTTAAATCAAAAAACTCAATGGTTTCCTGGAGGTTTGTATTAGACATTACCAAAATACTCGTTATCGTTACCGGCCCTTTTAAAATAATCCAATGGCTAATTTCTATCAAACCTATTAAAAAAAACACCAGGGCGGCAAAATGGTAAATAATCCTCTTCCGCAACAAAATATAAGGAATGGTAAATAATGGGATCCATATTAGATTAATGATAATATACCGGCTGTCGGATAATTCGTGGTCGATAATGAACCCTATGATGATAGGGATGAAAACTAATAGGGTTAAATATGGGGGATATATTTCCTTTAACGCTTTAAGCCCTGTGTAAAATTTATTCATTTGAAATCTCTCTATTTATCACAAAGTTTTGAATAACCTTCTTTTTTTTGGATGAAAAGGGATAAGTAACACGTCAACATTTTTATCCAATAAAATTTCATACAACATTATTCTCGCCCTGATTTTATTTACAGGGCCATAAACAGTAAACCACACTAATTTTTTTTTCTTCGGAAACTGTTTGTTTATAATTGGATAATTTTTATAACTGGTAGAAATATAAGTATTTTTATGAGAAATCAAATTCTTTTTTATCTGCTCAAGCACTACCATTAAACTGTCGTTATCAAGCGAATGTAAATTTGTTGGTAAATAATAGGAGGTGAAGAACCCTTTATTTAGATATGTTTTCAAAAATTGTGGGTTTACTGATTCTATAATTATATTGCTTTTTTTGATGTTAAATATTCTGGTGATAGAATCCAACCTATTGGCCGATGGTAATTCATTATCTTGGTTGAGGTTCTTAAAATCAATCCAGTATTTAAAATTAGGATCATTTTTTTTCGATTGAAAATATTCGGCCAATGATAAATTTACAGACTTGTCGGGCGGGTGGTTAACATCGAAATAATTACCATTGGCATAAAACACAACATCAAGTTCCGCTCCTGGAAACAACTTTCCCACCTCTTCAAGTTTCTCAATGCTATTTACTTTATGTGCCCATATTTTATCTTTAAATAAAAATAGAAGGGCCCGGTTGGAGAAAAAAACTATTACAATAAAAAGGAACAGGACAAACAATCCGCTTATCGTAATATGCTTTTTACGAAACCTTATTAATTTCATTTTAAACACTATCTTGAATAATTCATTATTACAAAAACAAACAACTGTCCCCATAGCTCAAAAAGCGGAAATCATTTTTCAGGGCATAATCGTAAATATCTTTCCATTGGTCGCCAAGCCAGGCGGCGATGAGTAGTAACAGTGTGCTTCGTGGCTGATGAAAATTGGTGACCATGCCATTGATCATGCGATATTTGTATCCCGGCAGTATCATCAGTTGGGTGATCCCTGAAATATCATCGGCCTGGTGATCATCAAGGTGCCTGAGCACATTTTGTAAGGCTTTTTCAACTGACAACTTAAATTTTGCCAAATCCCCATAAGGGTCGAATTGTTTAACGTCAAAATGGGCTTTCTTATCAGATTCCAGTTTTACACCAAACCAATAAATACTTTCCAGGGTACGCACCGAAGTAGTACCAACCGCAATGATGTTCCCTAAATTTTGAAGAAGTTTAGATATTAATCCCCTTGTAACAAGTACCTGCTCAGTGTGCATTTCATGATTTTCTATTCCATCGTCCCCAACAGGTTTAAAGGTTCCTGCACCTACATGAAGCGTTAAATATCCGTAACCAATATTTTTGTTGATCAGAGATTTAAACACAGTATCCGTAAAATGCAGCCCGGCTGTGGGCGCGGCCACCGAACCATCGTTTATGGCGTAAACTGTTTGGTAGCGGGTTTTGTCCATTTCTACTTCCTCGCGGTGGAGGTAGGGGGGCAACGGTACTTTCCCGGCCTGTTCCAGTATTTCGGCAAACGTCAAATTTGCGGGACCCCAATTCAACTTTAATAAAAACGTACTTCCAGTTTTCTCTTTTATTTCAGCCGAAAGTGTAATCTTTGCGCCATCACTAATAAATTCTGAGGTCAAAACCCCATCTTTCCAGCGGCGTGCATTGCCCACGAGGCATTTCCAAACCGCCCCTCCTTTTTGCTGAAATGCCAGTTGTATTTCCGGGGTAGGTTCAACAGGCTCCAGGCAAAATACCTCTATCAGCGCACCGGTCGGTTTCCTGAAAAACAGGCGGGCACGCACAACTTTTGTGTTGTTTAAAACCAGGAAACTTTTTTGGGGAAGGTGTGCGGCAAGGGTTTTAAATTTATCTTCAAAAGTTTTACCATGCTGATGTACCAACAATTTAGATCCGTCCCGCTGATCAAGTGGAAATTTGGCGATCCTTTCATCAGTAAGGCCGTAAGTAAAGTCGTTGATATTGATAGTTGAGAAATCTGGTTTCATGGTTTTTATATTTTTAAAAAAACGCCGAAATTAGTATTTTACTCATTATCGTCCTGAACGTAACACAGATTTCCCACAGTGTGGTATGATTCCGTACAGCTAAAAAGTTGATCCGTGTCAGTTTATTATCTGATTATTTATTACCTTTGTTGGCCAAATTTGGAATATGGATTTTAAAGAAGATTTTTTTACACCAGAAAATGCCCTCGACATTTATTGCCTGAGGCATCCCGAGGAAATCCCTCTTTTTAAGCGTCTTACAGATGAAGAGACAGAGATGTTGAACCACAACAGGGTGCAACTATCTTTTAGGAAAGGTGAAATAATCCACAAGCAAGGGGCCTTTGCGTCAAATATCTTTTTCGTTATCAGTGGGATTGTAAAATCCTACATGGAGGTTTCCAATAAAAACCTGATTATTTGTATCCTTCCGGCCGGTAGCCTGATTGGCCTGACCTCGATTTCGGTTGACAATGTTTTTCATTACAGCACTAAGGCTCTGGTGGATACTGATGTTTACTCTTACGATATTAATGCCATAAAAAACCTGATGCGTAAAAACCCCCTCTTTGCCTCCGAGTTGGTCGATATAACCAACAACAAAATGGTTTCGCTGTACGAACGGTTTTTCAGCCTGACACAAAAACAGTTGCACGGAAGATTAGCGGATATTTTTTTGTGCCTGTCGCATAAAATATACAAAACCCTCAATTTTGAATTGTGTATGTCGAGAAAGGATCTGGCAGAACTTACCGGTATGTCAACCGAGAGTGCAATAAGGATACTAAAGGATTTTAAAGAGGACGGCATTATAGAAGTTTCGGGCAAGAACCTAAAAATTTTAAAGCCTGAAAAACTTAAAAGGATAAGTGCCACCGGATAAATAGTGACCGTCCATAAAGTCTGCCTTTTTTTGATTTAAGATTAACGAATGATGATTTTTGATTTGTCTGGAAATCACCTACTTCTTAAATCAAAAATCGTTAATCATCAATCAGTTTTTTGTTTACTTTAAAGTCCCTCAGTATTAGGGATATCTAGCCCCTAACGGAATAACATAAAAAAAGAAATTACATAAGAGACAGACACTAATTTAGTTCAACGATAAGACATTGTTTGTTTGTTTGTTTTATTTTTGGAAACAGATGATAGAGTTTTAAGATAAACACTTTAATTTACATATTGTGATAAAAAAACACATCCCAAATTTTGTTACCTGCCTTAATATTTTTAGTGGGGCAATTTCTATAGTTTTCGCCTTTAAAGGGAATTTAGACCTCGCCGCCTGGTTTATTGGCCTTGCTGCCGTATTTGATTTTTTGGATGGTATGTCGGCACGTTTGCTAAATGCAAAATCAGACATTGGGCTACAACTCGATTCACTTGCCGATGTAATCTCTTTTGGCCTGGCACCTGCGGTAATTGTTTTTCAATTGATGGAAAATGCATTGAATAAACCTTTTATCGATTGGTTCGGCCTAAATGTGTTTTCACTGGTAGCATTTATCTTAGTGGCTTTTTCGGCCCTTCGGTTGGCAAAATTTAATATCGACACCGAACAGGCAGACGATTTTAAAGGCCTGCCCACCCCGGCCAACGCCCTGTTTTTTGCTTCATTGCCGTTGGTCTTGTTCCAGGCCGAAAGTCTGGGGTTTCAATTTCTTCAAAATTCACTTACCAACTATTGGGTATTGTTTGTGCTCACGATAATATTCTCGGGACTGCTTGTTTCAAACATTGGCCTGTTTTCGATGAAGTTTAAAAACTTATTTTGGAAAGGAAACCAGCTGAGGTATATACTATTCATTTCCTTTTTTGTGGGTTGGATGGATAGTAAAAATATTAATACTTGAACCTGGCCTAAAATCTAACAGGTCTTGCCCTGTAAACTGTAATAACCTGACAGAGTTCGCAGAACCTGTCAGAGATCTTGTTGACCTGTTAGGTGGGGTGTTAAAAATTTGATTTTACAAAAACGTACCCGGCTGTTTATCCGGTCATTATTGAAAATAGTACGAAAACGCCAAAACCAGATTTAACACCCTATCATTTTTACAGACCCCACCACGTACGTACAAGATTGTTGAGGGAGGTTTAGATACCTTTAATTCTTTAATTTTCGCGGGTTCAAAATCCGGGTGACTAAGTTAATTACCTCATAGCAATAAAAGTTCCCAGGTCTAATCCTAATTTATTATTTACATCACTGCTTTTTTCAAAATAATCATTAGGTTTGCCGGGGGATTAAGTATGACTTCAATATTGTTCTCGTTGTTCTAAAATTGGGGGTAACGGGGCGGAGCTATGCAACACCAACACCTTTTTAGGCTCTTAATTTGGAAAATTAACCAACATGTTGTTTAAATTTTTTGTTGTCAGTTTCCCGCTTTGTGGTTTCAATAATAAATAATAAATAATAAATAGTAAATTGAATTAACTCAATGGTTATCTCATTCTACATCTTTCAAATTTGTATTATTGTTTTCTTAGGTATCTTGATATCATCATTAATAAAAAACCCTGTAATTAAGCTGTTTGTTTCGTCCATATTTAGTCTGTTTATTACAGCGCAAATAAGTTCCCTCTATTTTGGCGCACGTTTAATCGACTACAAATATTATGTCCATTTTAATTTTGATGATATTGTTGCTATATATAAACACTATATTTTGCAATTATCATTGCTGATTGCTGTTTTATTGGCCCTGACATTTCTCATGTTTTATCTAAGCAAAAAACTAATACAGGTTAAATTCATAGAAAGGTATTTCATAAGGGTATCAATAGCTCTATTATCAATATTTCTGTTATCAGTTAAGGGCTGGGCCTTTAATGAGATATTTCAAATTATAAAAATTACAAACACAGCTACAAAACAATTTAGCGGTTCGTTGAAGTCACTGGGGATCGATGAACAGGATTATATTTCCCCGTCAGAAGTTATAGCCGAAAAAGGCAAGAACATCATAATCATTTCACTAGAATCGCTGGAAAAAGGGTTTCTTGAAGAGGGATTTGCCACAGTAACCCCAAACCTCAGAGAGCTTTCCAAGGAGATGGTTTTCTACAATATGTCCCCGGCACCGGGAAGTGATTGGACTTCCGGTTCGCTATATACTTATTTGACCGGGGTGCCGGCATTTTTTAAAAAACCGGGCAACGAAATTTTTCAAAACTCAGTGTCTGCAAAAATAACCGGTATGCCCCATGTCTTGAAAAAGGCCGGATATAACCCGGTCTATCTTATCGGGAAGGCTGAATTTTCGGGGATTAATGATATACTGAACACTTATGGTGTTACGGTAAAATCAGAGGAAACCATTAAAACAAAATACCCAGATACCCAGTGGGGCCTACATGATAAAGATTTATTCGCAGAAGCGAAAAAAGAGATTTTATTGAACAAAAATTCAGGTAAACCATTTGCCCTTTTTATGTCAACTGTCAACTCTCATGCCCCCGACGGGGTTTATGATGAAAGAATGGAACAGTACGTTAGCGGACAAAGGAACGGTTTGGAATTTTCTATAGCTTCTGTAGATTATCTCATTGGCGATTTCATCAGTTTTTTAAAAAAAGAAAATATCCTTCAAAATACTGTTATTTATATTTTTCCCGATCACCTGTTAATGCAACTATCTTCGGAAACTGTTGATGATTTTACCAATGCCGATATAAAAAACCTGACCTATAATAATAATGAAGATATATATCAAATAGACTTGCCAAAGATAATTTTAGAGGGGGCCGGCATAAACCACAACGCAAAATTCCTGACAGATTTTATTAAAACTGACAAAATCGAATTCCTAAAAAATAACATCTCAAACATCCTTGACAAAATCGAATTCCTAAAAAATAACATCTCAAACATCCTCGCGCTCAACGAATCGTCCCTGGAAACTAAAAATGAGGGGGATGCCTATTATGAAAATTACATATCAAAAGAAACCACAAATAGTAACAACGATGGTGTGGAGGTAATTTTGTACGAAAAGAGAGATACCATTTACCTCGAAAGCAGCACAGATAAAGAAATAACCTTAAAAATTGGAAACAAAACCTTTAACTCGAAAGAGGGCCTCAATTTAATATTTAAGATTGATAATAAATTCTTCCATATCGAGACTTTTAACTTTACAAACGACACATCAACATTCAATTCATTTATTGACAAACTAAGGTTTTTAGATATAAAAAAGCAGTTTTATGCCATAGCTTTGCAAGGTACAACATCTGTTGGACTATCATGGCAAAAGGCCATGCTTAAACAGTACGGGCTTTCAAAATTGGCCGGTTTAAATAGCGGGGAATCATATATTGCATTTTCCAACCGGGGGTACCCACGGGAAATTGTGTCAAACGAAAATTTAAATATCTCAATGCCAAATGAAGTAACTGTTGTTGTAAGGTCAATGCCCGACATAAAAAGCGATGCCCGCGACACCAAAAAATTTATAGCCCATGCAGGCGGAAAGATACAATCGCATACATATACAAATTCAAAAGAGGCCCTTGACCTGTCTTATAAAAAAGGGTTTCGACTATTTGAGCTGGATATTATTAAAACTTCTGATAATGTTTATGTTGCCGCCCACGACTGGAAACACTGGAAAATGATAACAGGTTTTGAAGGCGATGGCCCGGTAAGTTCCGATGAATTTTTGAAACATAAAATATTCCAAAAATTCACACCGATGGATATCGGCTCCATAAATAAATGGTTCAACGGCCACCCTGATGCAATTTTGGTTACAGATAAGGTAAATGAACCAAATGATTTTGCCGATAAATTTACCGATAAAAATAGGTTGATAATGGAACTGTTTACCATGGATGCTCTCATCGAAGGGTTAAATTCAGGGATAAAATCGGCAATGGCATCCCAATCCATCATCGCTCAATTAAAAGGCAATAAAGTTGATGAACTGTTGAAATTGGGCGTAAAAGATATTGCCGTTTCCAGGAGGATGATAAAAGATAATATCCCGTTTTTTAAAGACCTCCAAAAAAACAAAATCAACACCTACGTGTTCCATGTAAATTTCGACACTGGGAAAGATGAGGTTTATGTGCTTACAAATGAAATGCATTTGGTTTATGGATTATATGCAGATGAGTGGGGTTTTAGATAAATGAGGGGCTCGCTACAAAAAAGACAAATAAACAATGATTGAGACCTAACGGGTGGAGTATTAAATCTGGTTTTGTCTTTTTTGTCCCATTTTTCTATATGTTCCTTATCCACATAATTACCGAATTGAGAACCCTTTGCCTACAACCCGGTACGGGTTTCGCTACTAATAGAACAATTTTTCAAACGAAATCAATACCAGATAGCTCAACCCCGTACGTACGGGGTTGTTGGGGATCTCTTGTAATCACCTTAACTACAATACCTAAACTCATACTGAGTTTTACATAAACCTGGGGAATAAGCGGCAGCGCCGCGAAATATTTATAGCTACCGGAATACCCCCTGCAAACAAGGTGCAGCGCACCGAAATATCATTCATCGGGCTTAATATTACGGTGCGCTGCACCTGATGTTTCTATATGGACGCATCTTTGCTATAAAGATTGGCGGTGCGCCTGCCTCGCCGGCAAGGCGGGCTGCACCTTTTCATTTTCCGGGAAAACATCAATTTGTCCTAACTCTACAAGGGTAGCCTTTTTGCGTCATCGTTCATAAAAACATTCATTTTATTAAACGCCACTTTATACTTTTAGTGCTTTTTGCAAAGCGTCACTTAACAGAACCGTTTTTAACTTCAAACATAACTATTTAGCTGGCTTTTTATTGGCAGAATCCTTAAGACCCCATCCCCAACCCTTCCCCTGTGACCGAAGGAAACCCGTATGGGCATGGGAAGGGAGTTCCACCGCACAAGCCACTGCAGCGGTCAGTGCGGGGGAATCCTCCCCATCAAGGGGGAGTTAGAGGGGGTCTGTGATAGTGGACATTAGGTATGTGTCTATTAAAAAGCAGCTAAATAATTACAGAATAAGACAATAAAAATAACCCCCTTTTGGAAAGAGGCTTTAATGAAGTGTAATCCATGAACAAAATATAATAATGAACACTACGGCAATTATCGTCAACTACCATACATCTTCTTTTTTACCTCCTCTATTAAAAGTTTTAAATAGTGGCCGAAATATTGAGTGATTTCTCAAAAGTACGATTAATGGTGTTTCCCGAAAACATTGGTTTTGAAATTGTGATTCCGATTGGTTTCTGTTGATCAATCCCGACACCTTGCCCGACAAAGGGTTTTTAATAAAACTAATCAGGGGGGCAGAACAATCGGATGCACTAATTGCAGGTCCTCGCTTCTTTTGGGACAATGATAAAAAATACAAACTTCCTCCTTCGCTCGGATATTCATTATTGGTGCAAATGGGAATGGAA
>NIVA01000159.1 GCA_002254335.1 Bacteroidetes bacterium 4572_114
AAGGTAAAGTTCTCGGGGATAACCAGCTCTTCCATTGTTTTATTTTCAACTGCAGGTGTTGGATCGTCTTTTTTACATGAGGGCTGGCCGATAAGAAATAAAATCAGCAAAAAGGTAATTGATGCTACTGTAATTGATTTTTGTGTGTTCATGATACAATAATATAAATTTTTATTTCGATAAAACCAGGACAACAAAACCCCAAATGTATAATACTTTTTCCCTTAATGCTAAAAAAAGTTAAAAACAGATGCAAAAATCAGTAAAATTGAAGGCAAACATCAGTAATTTTTACCCCCTGGACAAATACTGAAAAGTGCTTTTAGGTAAACTCAAAATAGTATTATGCCCACAAAAAGCAATTTAAAATAGTTTAGGGTCGATTGGTTGCTTTTTATATAATAGTCCACTGCACATGACGATATAAGTATTTTCCGGTATCCTTCCAGTGTATTTTAGCTGGAAATAAATCGAAAATTCTTTACTATCACAATTATGAAAACAAAAATTAAAATCCCAACCTTAACATTGTCATTAGTTTTGGCCCTCTCAATGTGTGTTCAACTGAACGGGCAAAATCTGTTAAACAACCCAGAAAGTGTTATTTAATGGCAAAGATGGAGAGGGAAACCTTATTGATCCGGGGATTTATTTCCTGAAGGTTAGCTTTGAAGGATTAGGAAGTACAAAAAAATAATAGAATAAAAACCAACCTCCAAATCACATTTTACTATATTTATTTTCGATTAGAACCGGATTATATGTAAATACCTGCGATATTAAACATATTATATCCATTGTGGGCGTCAGGCGTTGTGGTAAATCTACACTAATGAAGGAACTTGTGAGGGTTGCGCTGAACGAAACAATTGAAGATAATATCCTGTACATCAACCTTGAGCACCCTTATTTTAACCAGTTTAAGGGCGATGTTGACAACCTTCGTAAGATTTATGATATTTTTAAGAAAAAGGTAATTCCCGGCAATAAGTGTTTTGTGTTTTTTGACGAGATTCAATTCTTTAACGACTGGCAGGTTTTCATTAAATCACTCTATGAAAAAAATGAAGCTAAAATTATATTGACCGGATCTAATTCAAGGCTACTCTCCTCTGAACTGGCAACGTTGCTATCGGGCCGGGCAATCCCCTTAAAGATATATCCCTTTTCGATTGAAGAGGCTGGTGCCGAAGTGGGTCATTACCTTATTTATGGTGGTTTCCCGGAAGTTGTCCTTGATGAAGGGCCGCCAAAACAACTGGCTGAAGTTTATTTTAAAAATATCCTTTACCAGGATGTAATACCACGTTTCAAAGTACAGAATACGTTGGCCATGGAAAATCTTTCTTACTACCTGCTTTCCCAGGCCAGCAAAGAAATTTCTTACAATACGCTTAAATCGATTTCCAGGTTGGATGACAATTAAAAAAACTCATCGGCAATAAAAAGAAGGTTTATCTGGTCGATCCATTGTTTACACTGCTTTCATTTAAACATTCTCCCGATTCTGGAAGATTATTCGAAAACTATATTTTTATGGTATTAAAGCGGATAGGCAAGGATATTTACTTTCATCAAAATGGCGGGGAGTGCGATTTTATAATCAAGGATGGGCTAAAAATTACATCTGCCGTTCAGGTTTGCTACGAATTGACAGACAACAATAGAAACAGGGAAATAAAAGGCCTGATTAGTGCGCTAGTGAAATTTGATTTGCAGGGGGGCTACATCGTTACCCTGTGGCAAAATGAAACTTTTGAAATGGAAGGAAAAACCATTTCTGTTCTTGATGAATCAAAATTCAGGGAAAAATTCGGAATTGATTCCACTTCTTTTGCATAAGTTTGCTGTTGATGATGAGACTCCTGGTTTTTGATGTAATCCCTTACCCTGTCAACATCCGAATGGCTTACCGATACTGCCCAGTAACGCCGTTGCCAACCAAATTTCTCGCGGGTTAGTTTGTTTTTGTTGATCCAGAATGAAGATTCCCCTTTTATCAGTTGGGCTATTTCTGCCAGGGTTTGGTTTGCATTCATTGATATCAGGCAGTGCACGTGTTCGGTGTAACCATTTATAAAGTCAAGATGAATGTTTTTGGTTTTTGCATTTTCGCGGATGTGGTCAAAAATCTGGCGCCTTATATTTTTTGTCATCAAAGGTTTTCTCTTCTTTGTTGACCACACATAATGTATCCATACTCTGAGATGTGGCATATTATATTAATTTTTTGTTGAAGAAACTGAATTTTTCAAAAATGGGCTAAAGCCCAAGATTTTACAAATATAGCAAAGTTTTTTATGGCCTCAGACATTGAATTGCCTCAGACATTGAATTGCCTCAGACTTCAGCTCAAAATTTCAATTCCCATAATAATTCAACTTCTTCAATACAAACTCCTTATAATTCCGGCCAATCGGGATTTTTTCATCTTCAACGCCAATCGAGCGGGGGGAGATGGTGGCGATCTTTTTGCTTGATACGATGAATGATTTGTGCACACGGATAAATTGATCTTCCGGCAATTCCTTTTCCAAATGGCTTATCTGGTACTTGACCATGTGCACCTCACCGGTGGTATGGATTTTTACATAATCTTTCAGGCTTTCGATAAATAGGATGTCCTTGAAAAAGACCTTGACCAGGGTTTTATTTTTTTTGATAAATAGATGGTCCTTTTCGGGCGAACTGCCAACCGTCAGGTTTTTTACTTCCTGGTGTTTTTCTTCAAAACGGGTGTAGTATTTGTTGATGGCTTTCAGGAAACGGTCGAAGGAAATGGGTTTTAGCAGGTAATCGAGCACATCCAGATCAAAGGCATCGATGGCATAGTTGCGGTAGGCGGTGGTAAAGATCACCAGTGGTGGGTTGCTCAGGCTTTTTAGGAATTCGATCCCGGTAAGCTCCGGCATTTGAATGTCCAAAAAAATCAAATCGACATCCTTTTGCTTAAGTATCCCGAAAGCTTCGATGGCGTTGCTGCATTTGGCAACTAATTCCACATCATTGAGCTTTTCGATATGCGATTCGATGACCCTCAGTGCCAGGGGCTCATCATCAACGGCTATGCATTTTATTTTCATGATTCAGTTTTTGTAAAAGAAATCAGAAGGTAGAATTTAGAGGTTAGAAAGCCTGACTTCCTTCATTCCACTTTCCACTTTCCACTTTCCACCTCCAAAAAAACTCTGAGGTCTTCGGCCCTGTCAGGTTTTTCCACCACTCCATCACTTCATTCCCTTCCCATTCTCCGAGCCCAACTCCAGTTGTAGTTTGATCGAGAACACCCCTTTATCATTTAACACCTCCAATTCATAACGATTGCCATAAATAAGGTCGAGCCTGCGGCGTACATTTTTAAGGCCAATCCCCTCGGTATAGCCGGTGTCATCAATCGATTCAGTTACAGGTTTATTATTTTCAACCTTAAAAATAAGTGAATAATCCTCAACATCCACAGTGATGTTTATCCAGGGGTTTTGTATCTGTTTGCTAAGGCCGTGCTTAAAACCGTTTTCAACAAAGGGTATCAGCAACAGTGGCGCAATCAGTTTTCCGTTCACCCTTCCCTGCACATCAAAATCAATCTTCAATTCGTTACGGTACCGTATCTTTTCAAGGGCAAGGTAATCCTGGAGCAAAGTAATCTCTTTTTCCAAGAGTACCCTGGGCGCATTACATTCGTATAACATATAACTTAAAAGACCGGATAACTTTACTACCACCTCAGGTGCTTCTTCCGATTTATCAAGGGTGAGCGCATACAGGTTGTTGAGTGTGTTAAAAAGAAAGTGGGGGTGTATTTGCGATTTCAAAAATTTCAGCTCCGACTCCAGCTTTTGCTTTTGCAACTCCTGGTTTTTGGTTTGGTTTACATACCAATATTCAAAAAGCTTGACCGATGCAAACATGGCCGGCATCACATAAATATTAAAAAAGGAATAAACAAAATTAAACCTGAAAAACGATTCAGGGGCTTCATGATCAGGGTAGAGGTATGGATAGGTAACAAATATCAGCATCGACCTCTGCAGAAATATTAAAACGATGGCAAACACAATAAAAAGAATGAAAAACCACCAGTACTTTTTTTGCAGTAGAAATTTAGGGATTAAGTAATACACTGTAAAATAGGCTGCCGCCACATCAATCCACGCCGTCAGGGAGTATTGAAGGAGAGCTTTCTGAAGGGTGGTACTTTCATAAAACAGTGCATAAAGTGAAGCATAAACAAAGGTGTAGAGCAGCCAAACCAATAAATGCAGCAAAAACCTGTATTTACTGTAGTTTTTCCACCCTGTGAGATTGGCAAGTGTTATCCCTATTTTTTGCATATCTTTAATAGTGTCAGCATGAAAACTCAATATTTTCGAGTGCTTAGTCAGAAAACGTCAAGTTCGAGGCTTGTGAAGTGCAGAAAATCAAGAGTCCGTACGGATGACTGGTTTTCTGCACGAGCGTAACGAAGAAATTGGCGTTTTCTGGCAAGCACTAAATTGCATAATCCCCAAAAGTAACCCAAAGATAATTAATTGCCAGGTTTCGTCGGGCTAAAACTATCAGTGGCATATAAACAACCACTTGTTGGCGATGAAGTGCTTTTATCTTATGCCAGAGGTTGAAGGGGTTTGTTGATAGTTTTTTGGTCGAGTTTATTTCCATTTAGTGTATTGCATATATAGATTCGCATCAAAATAATTAAAAACATATCCAATGAAACGATTTACATTTTCCTTTTTGGCACTTTCAGTTCTCATCTGTTTTTCCACAAATACAGGGGCACAGCCCAATTTCAGGCAATACCCAATTACCGACACTTTTACCAATGGCTCTGATGTTTTTGCAGAAGACATCAATAATGATGGTTACCAGGACATTGTTGCAGTAGGAAAAGCCAATGGTGGCGAAGTGGCCTGGTGGGAAAATGATGGCGAACAAAATTTTACTTTTCATTCCATAAAACAAAATTTTTACGGTGCACGGGGCGTACGTGCCGAAGACCTGAACGATGACGGAGAGATTGACATTATTGCAGCGGCCTGGCGCGACAATACAATTCTTTGGTGGGAAAACGATGGCAACGAAAACTGGACCGAACATGAAATAGACACCAATTTTGTTGGCGCCCACACCGTGGACATCAAGGATGTAAATGGCGATGGTTACATGGATGTGCTCTGTTCCGGTTTCGATTATTATGGACATGAGGGCGAAATTGCCTGGTGGGAGAGTGACGGCCAGATACCCATTGGCTGGGAAAAACATTTGATTTCGGCCCGTTTCCAGCAATCACCTTTTGTTTTTGGTGCCGACATGGATGGCGATGATGACCTTGATGTGATTGCCTGTGGCGAACTGAACGATGAAGTTTACTGGTGGGAAAACCTGGGCAATGAAACTTTTACAGAACACATGATCGATAATAATTTTGATGCTGCCCACACAGTAATTGCAAAAGATATAGATGGTGATGAGGACCTGGATATTCTTGGGGCAGCTTGCATCAGTGGCAAACTGGCATGGTGGGAAAACATAGGGTACAACGATTTTGTAAAACACGGGCTGGGCGCATTTCCCGGCGCACTATGGTTGGATGCGGCCGATTTTGACCAGGATGGAAAAGTTGACCTGCTCAGTGCCGGGATGGGTTCACCAAAGTTGGCAATATGGCAAAACCTGGGCGGTAACCAATTTGAAATGCACTTCATCAGCAGTAGCTTTTCATCGGCATTTTGTGCCGTCCCAACTTACATGGACGGTGACGATGATATTGATATTGTTGCCATTGGGTACAACAGCGATAAAATTTCATGGTTCGGCAACCAGTTATTTAACCCTGACTACCTGGACGGGCCCGAAAGTGTTGCATTCGACCATCAGCGGCAAAGATACCTCGTTTCATCTGCCCACGAGGATTGCATTGTTGCCATTGACAAAATTACGCATGTGCAGGAAATTTTTAAGGACGGACTGGATTCTCCATTAGGAAATTGCATTAATGATAATGTAATTTACGTGTCGGTTGGTGAGGAATTAAAGGGCTTTGACCTTGAAACCGGTGATGAAGTTTTTACTTTACAAATCCCCTGCATCCAGCACCTTGACGGGATGACCTGCGACAACAACGGGTTTTTGTATGTGATAGACACGGGAGGGAAAATCCATAAGGTCGATATTGCCAACAACAGTTACGAAACCATTGTGGGCTCAGGTTTAAGCACCTGGGTACAGGATTGCATCTTCGACCCTTTCAATAACCGGCTGCTATCTGTGGGATATGTTGCTGTCGCGCCCATCCAGGCCATCGACCTTGAGACTTATCAAGTTAGCACGGCTACCTCTACACCTTTTGGGAATTATGATGGAATTACCATCGATCAGTTTGGTAATGTTTACCTTGCTTCTCATTACAGCCCGGGTAAGATCATACAATATCAGGCTGATTTCAGTTCATACGAAGTAATCTCAACAGGTCATAATCAACCGGCCGGGCTTGATTTCAACCAGTATGATAATATGCTTGTTATTCCAAATTTTACCGGCAATACGGTTGACTATTTGCCGGTACAGGTTACAGGCGAAAACCTCATTACTCCGGAAGTTGATCCCGTGAAAATTTATCCAAAATACCCAAAAGGGCTCTATTTCCTTAACCTGAAAAATGCCAGCAAAGTTTACTCCGAAAAACTCATCATCAGGTAAACTGCAAGAAAGACACAGATTATTATGAAAACACTTAAATTAAATTTAACAACAAAAGCCCTGCTTATCTGCATGATAGGTGCTTTTGTAATGAGCACCTCCAACTTAAAGGCCGGTGATGAGAATAAAATTTTTATTGGCGAAAAAGTGACCATCCACTCTAAAGTGCTCGATGAAGACAGAACCATGTTAATTTATCTTCCAAACAGTTATGATATTTCAAACAATAGTTATCCTGTAATGTACCTGTTGGACGGGGCGGCACATTTTCATCATGCTTCCGGAATTGTACAGTTTATGTCAACCCGTGGTTTGATGCCCGAAATGATAGTGGTGGCTGTTACAAACGTTGACCGGACCAGGGATTTTTCGCCAACACATATCGAAAAATGGCCGACAACAGGGGGTGCCGAAAAATTTATGGGCTTTATTTCTGATGAGTTGATCCCTTACATTGATAAGAATTTCAGGACACGGCAATACAAAATCCTCACGGGGCACTCCTTTGGCGGAGAGTTTGCAGCCTATGCCCTGCTTAACAAGCCGGAGGTTTTTGATGCGTACATTGCCATCAGCCCCTACCTGATGTATGATGATAATTTTATAGCGAAAGAAGCCAAAACCAAACTGAAAGCAGATTATCAGGATGGGGTACAATTTTATATGACCATTGGGGACGAACCCGATTATTTTGAGGTACTGGCAACTTTCGGGGATATCATAAAAACTAAATCGCCAAAAGGATTTGAATTTTCTTATGTAAAAATGGAAGATGAAAGCCATGGATCCATACCGCACCTGAGTATTTACAAAGGCCTCGAGTGGATTTATTCGGGATGGGGGCTGCCAAATGAAACATTTACCGAAGGGCTGACAGCCATTGACGGTCATTATAAAATCATCTCAGAAAAATATGGTTATGCCATTAATGCCCCCGAAAATGTAATCAATTTGTTGGGATATAACTATCTTGGCAATAAAAATTATGATGAAGCCATTAAAGTATTCCGGGAAAATGTGAAGCGCTACCCAAAATCGGCCAATGTTTACGACAGCCTGGGCGAAGCTCTGGAAAACGATGGCCAGATCAAAGAAGCCGGTAAGAATTACAAAAAAGCTGTGAAAATAGCCGAAAAAACAGTGGATGCAAACCTGTTGATTTATCAAAAAAACCTGGAAAGGGTACAGGGGAAATTAGCGAAAAAGTAGAAAAATATTTCAGACCCCATCCCCAACCCTTCCCCTCAAAGGGAAGGGAGTGCCACCGCACCAGCCACTGCTGTGGCCAGTGCGGTGGATTCCTCCCCCTTCGATGACCAGCAGGGCATCCGTATGGACCAAAGGGAGTCCGTATGGAAAGGGGGAATTAGAGGGGGTCTGTGGTAATGGAAGTTAGATATGTGACTATTAAAAATCAGTTGAATAATTACGATTTAAAAACTATTATCATGAAATACAAAGTCCACAAGTTCGAAATCAACATGGAGTATGACACTGGCAGGCTTGAGCAATTTTTAAATTCCCTGGAGGGAGAAGTTGTTTCGGTTGTTCCAAATGTAAAGAAAACCACCCTGGCCCAGATTTATGGGGTATCACGAAAAATAGACTTTCTGCTCATAGTTGAAAAAATATTATGAAACCCATTTCCCATAGTTGGAGGTTTAGTTTTGTAGTGGTTATCATTGGATTGACTATGTTTAACCGATATCTTGTTCGCGCAGTTGAACATGATATGATTATCCAATTTGCCGGTGAGCTGCTAATCTGGTTGGCCATTACCCTCACTTTTATTATTAGGTTAATTATTCAAATTAAAAGGGCCAGGCGGCCAAAATTGTGAAAGATTTAAAACACCAGGAACTGTCAGACAGTTTTACGCATTAACAAAAGCCGATGCAAAATATTAACTTCGATGCACATAATTAATGAACAGGCAACTGTCAGACAGTTTAAGAGGAACTGTCAGACAGTTTTACGCATTAACAAAAGCCGATGCAAAATATTAACTTCGATGCGCATAATTGATGGCCAGACAACTGTCTGACAGTTAATGAGCAGACAACTGTCTGACAGTTTAAGAGGAACTGTCAGACAGTTTTACACATTAACAAAAGCTGATGCAAAATATTAACTTCGATGCGCATAATTGATGGCCAGACAACTGTCTGACAGTTTAAGAGGAACTGTCAGACAGTTTTACGCATTAACAAAAGCCGATGC
>NIVA01000160.1 GCA_002254335.1 Bacteroidetes bacterium 4572_114
ATTTGTGGTTTTCTTCCTACAGGGACAACCCAACAAGTCGCCCCGTGAATAATAGGGCTATCACCCGAAACTTTTGGCCTGTGCCTCGGCATTATTCACAGGGTGACTAATAATCCGTCCCCCAATCTTCCCTCCATAAAAATTTCCTTACCTTTGCCCGCTTTCAAAACCACTTTTTATCTGTAGAAATAATATGAAAAAAAATCTTTACTTAATTGGGTTGTGCCTGGTATTATTTTCAAATACCGTTACTGCCCAAACCCCCGGCAAATTACAAAATCTGATTTCCATTAAATGGAAAACCGTTAGTATTACCGATAGTCTCGGGAACCCTGCAGGGGACATAGATGAGACTGACCATTTGAGCCTAGTTGATAAGATTAACACATTTGAGCACCAGGTTAAAGCCGAAAACCTTTTGCTTACGGGAAACTGGAAACTACAGGGCCAACAACTAAAACTTGAGTACGACCTTGAACCCGATGAAAAAACTATTGATTCTACAGTTTACGCAGTTATCAACAAAAAGCCGGTCGTGATTTTTTACAAAGAAGGCAAAGAGGTGGCAAGGATGCAGGAAAACCATCTTTTGTCCAATAAATATTCGAGGGTTTATACTATTGAAAAAATCAACAAAGACAGCCTGGTACTTGTCGAAAACGGGATTAAGTATTCTTACGTAAACGATCAGCCCCAAGCACAATCCCTGGTGCAACGTTCCGGCAGCGGCTTTAGCATAACCACACTGTTGCGCGGCCTGTTGGGGATACTTGTATTGATTTTTCTTGCATGGGTTTTCAGCTCAAACCGCCGCGCCGTCAACTGGAAAGTTGTGTTCACGGGTTTGGCCATCCAAATCGGGCTGGCTTTGGGCATATTGTTTATTCCCTTTATCGAATCGGTTTTTGAGTTTGTAGGGAAAATATTTGTGAGGATCTTAGACTTTACAAAAATCGGCTCCACCTTCCTGTTCGGCGACCTGATGGACCCCGGATCAATAGGATATATATTTGCACTCCAAATCCTGCCTACTATTATCTTTTTCTCGGCACTTACAAGTGTTTTGTTTTACCTCGGCGTGATACAAAAAGTGGTAAAGGCACTGGCCTGGCTAATGACCAAGGCCCTGAAAATATCGGGCGCAGAAAGCCTTTCGGTTGCCGGCAACATTTTTCTTGGCCAAACCGAATCGCCACTGATGATCAAGGCATACCTCCCCAAGATGAACGATTCGGAAATGCTTTTGGTGATGATTGGCGGGATGGCCACAGTTGCCGGTGGTGTGCTGGCAGCTTACATTGGTTTCCTGGGGGGCGACGACCCTGTTCAACGGATACTTTTTGCAAAACACCTGCTAACGGCATCTGTAATGGCGGCCCCGGGGGCGATAGTAATTTCAAAAATATTAATGCCACAAACCGAAAAAATTGACCAAACAATTGCAGTAAGCCAGGAAAAGATTGGCCGCAATTTCCTGGATGCCATGTCGAACGGCACCACCGAGGGGCTAAAACTCGCTGCAAATGTTGGTGCCATGCTCCTTGTTTTCTTTGCATTTCTTGCCATGTTCAACTTTATTCTACTAAAGTTCGGGCTTTGGACAAATATAAATAGCTCCATCGCCGGTGTAACCGATGGGCAATACGACAAGCTTTCGCTCCAGTTTATCCTCGGTTATACATTTGCCCCGCTAATGTGGGCCATCGGCGTAAACCCGCAGGACATGACCATTGTTGGCCAGCTACTTGGCGAAAAGCTAATTGCCAGCGAATTTGTTGGATATACCAGCCTGGCATCGTTTAAGGAAGCCGGCGCATTTGCCGAACAAAAATCAGCAATCATGGCAACCTACATGCTTTGCGGTTTTGCAAACTTTGCCTCAATAGGGATTCAAATTGGCGGCATCGGCGGACTGGCCCCCAACAAGCGTTGGTTCCTATCAAAATACGGCATTAAAGCACTGATTGGCGGTACTATTGCATCGCTGCTCTCGGCAACTATTATTGGGGCCATTATCGGGTAACCTGTATTGAGGTCGAAATCTACCAGGAAATTAATGTATGGTTATAAAAAAGCTCAAAGACATCTTTCGAAAATGAGAGAACTAGGTCTTATTGGTGATAATAGCAAAGCTAAGACATCACCTAATTACAGATATGTTGCAGTAATTGTTGATTAGCCTGGACATAAACATGGACATAATGTCCAAGTTAGAGGCAGAAAACTTACTAATAATGATAAACATGGACATAAACATGGACATAGTGTCCAAGTTGGAGGTAGAAAACTTACTATTAATGATGAACTTGGACATAAACATGGACATAGTGTCCAGGTAGATATTAAAAAAAATGCATAAGTTGTTACTAATAAAGATATTAAAGAGGGACTAAACATCTTACTTCTAACCCACATGCGTGGGATTTCCCAGTACGAACAGGACAGGCCCTTCGCTCAACATCAAAAATCACCACCAACAAAGTAAAGTATTAAGTGCAAATATTTTACCTTTGTAAAGTATAATATTTTAGCTATAAATTAATAAAAATAATGTTAATGGCTAATATAATAGCTGATAACGATTTTGTTCTTGATGCTTTTAATCCGATTGCCATTGCCAAAGGGATAGCAGGGCGGTTGCGCGAAAGACGGCTCGAACTAAACCTCACATAGAAGGGCCTGGCCGGAAAGGCCGGGATAAGCCTGGGCACACTAAAAAGGATTTGTTAATGCTTGCTGTTGTGCTGGATGCCACCCAGGAATTTGAGGCATTATTTTCTAAACGGCAATTCCAAAGTATTGAAGAAGCACTGAGGACAACTGCGTTAAAAAAACGAAAAAGGGGAAAGCGAAATGGTTAAAGAAGTGTCTGTCATTGAAGTTTATTTCGAAAACCGCCGGGTTGGGAAATTGGCGCAACCTCCCGGCCAACAGTGTTTGTTTGAATACGATACGGAATGGATCAATACCGGCTTCTCTGTTTCACCGTTTTACCTCCCATTGAAAAGCGGTGTTTTTACTGCCAGGGCCGAACCTTTCGATGGCCTGTTCGGGGTCTTTAACGACAGCCTTCCCGACGGCTGGGGCAAACTATTGATTGACAAATGGCTGCAAAGCAAGGGGGTTAATCCTGCAGGACTTTCAGTACTTGACAGGCTTAGCCTTGTTGGTGACAGTGGCATGGGGGCGCTTACATACCTCCCTGCCCAAAACACGGATAGTATGGAGCTCCATCAAATCGGCTTTTACGCTTCCGAAGCAGAGAAAATAATTCATCAGGATTATTCCGGGGCACTGGAGGAATTGGTAAACAAAGCGGGGTCATAGGTGGTGCAAGACCTAAGGTTTTACTGCAAATTGACGGGGATGACTGGTTGGTCAAATTCAGGGCATCCATTGATCCTGATAATGTAGGTAAAACAGAATATGAACATTCACTGCTGGCAAAAAAATGTGGCATCGAAATGCCCGAAACAAATTTATTTGAAGGAAAATATTTTGGTGTCAGTCGCTTCGACCGTGATGGAAGCAAACGGGACCATGTACATACTGCTTCAGGTCTATTATATGCCAGCCACCGTTTGCCCTCCCTGGATTATTCAGGCCTCATGAAAGCCACCATGGCACTGACACGTGATATTAATGAAGTGGAAAAGATGTTCAGGTTAATGATTTTTATTATCCTGATAGGTAATAAAGATGACCACTCCAAAAACTTTTCATTTCTATTCAGGAATGGTAGTTGGTATCTCTCCCCGGCTTATGACCTTTTACCTTCAGATGGCTTCAACAACAACCACACAACAACCGTAAACGGAAATGGAAAACCTGACATAGAAGATTGCATTGAATTGGCAAAGAA
Organism: Bacteroidetes bacterium 4572_114; assembly: GCA_002254335.1. Taxonomy (GTDB): domain Bacteria; phylum Bacteroidota; class Bacteroidia; order Bacteroidales; family 4484-276; genus 4484-276. Next base: position 3,863 of record NIVA01000160.1, read on the forward strand.
CACTGCTTTTCCTGAAAAATCAGCAAAAAGGATCATTGAAGAGGTGATGGAAGGTTTGAGGGGGTTGAACAATGCCAGGCAGAAGAGTATCCCAAACCTATCATCCAATATCGGACATTAAAATCTTCTTGACCCTGGCAGGAGCTTCGCACTCTGCCAGGTCTCTCCCAACCCTAACATCAAACTTCTAACATCTGACATCTAACATCTTACCTCGGCTGCATCCCTTTCATACGCTGCATCATCTTCGCCATATTTTTGCCGCCACCGGTGGTCATTAGGCGCATCATCTTACGGGTTTCGGCAAACTGCTTGATGAGGCGGTTCACTTCCTGTATATCGGAGCCGCTACCTATGGCAATCCTGCGGCGCCGGCTGCCATTCAGTACTTTTGGGTTCTCTCTCTCTTCGGTTGTCATCGAATAAATAATTGCTTCAATCCCCTTAAAGGCATCGTCGTCGATATCCATATTTTTAATGGCCTTGCCCATGCCCGGGATCATCCCCATCAAATCCTTGACGTTTCCCATTTTTTTGATCTGCTTGATCTGCGAAAGGAAGTCGTTGAAGTTGAATTGGTTTTTGGCAATTTTCTTTTGCAGTTTCTTGGCCTCTTCCTCATCGAATTGCTCCTGGGCTTTTTCTACCAAAGAAACGATGTCGCCCATGCCCAGTATCCTGTCGGCCATACGCTTGGGATAGAAAACATCAAGAGCTTCAATCTTTTCGCCAATGCCCACAAATTTTATTGGTTTGGTAACCACCGAGCGGATGGTAAGCGCGGCACCGCCACGTGTATCGCCGTCCAATTTAGTGAGCACGACCCCATCAAAATCCAGCCTGTCGTGAAATGCCCTGGCAGTGTTCACCGCATCCTGGCCGGTCATCGAGTCAACCACAAACAAGGTTTCGTGCGGGTTGATGGCCTCCTTGATCCTGCTTATCTCATCCATCATCTGCTCATCAACGGCAAGACGTCCGGCAGTATCCACAATCACAACATCGTATCCCTTCTGGCGGGCATGTGAAATTGAGTTTTTTGCAATCCTGACCGGCTTCTTGCTGCCTTCCTCGGTATAAACTTCTACACCAATCTGCCCGCCCAACACCTGCAACTGGTTAATGGCAGCAGGGCGGTAAACGTCACCTGCCACCAACAAAGGCCGCTTCCCCTTCTTGGTCTTTAAATAATTGGCCAGTTTGGCCGAAAAGGTGGTTTTTCCCGATCCCTGCAAACCTGCAATAAGTATAACGGCGGGGCTTCCTTTAATGTTGATATCTTCGTGCTCGCCCCCCATCAATTCTATGAGGTCGCCATGCACTATCTTAATCATAAGCTGACCGGGCGAAACGGCATTCAATACATTCTGCCCCAGGGCCTTCTCCTTTACCTTTTCGGTAAATTGCTTGGCAATCTTATAACTTACGTCCGCATCCAAAAGGGCTTTGCGCACCTCTTTCAGGGTTTCGGCAACATTAATTTCGGTGATATGCCCGTGCCCCTTGAGGACTTTGAACGAGCGGTCGAGTTTTTCGCTTAAACTTTCAAACATATATTTGTTGATTTTTTCAAGGGTGCAAAGATATTGTTTTTATCATAATTTCAATATCGGCCTATCCAGTCTGCAAAACAAATTACACTGGTAAATGTTAATTATTTAATTTTACGGCCTATTTTATTTAAGGTACATAACTTATGATTGATCAGCACATCAATAACCCCAAAAATTTATTGAACAAACATCTATTCGTTATTCTGGAGAAAGAAAAAGACATTGAGGATGTTGACCTGGGCAAAAAGGAGATGATTAAACCTTTTGATAAAATAATGTAGGAAGAATTAACACTTGCAAAACCCACTAATTATTTAAAATATTGAAAACATGAAAAAAGCTATTCTATTATTATTTGTTTTTGCGCACTTATTCAGCTTTGGACAACGAAACAAGCTGGAAGATTTTATTACAAACATTTATTATGTCAACGGCGACACTATTGTTGAGGTTGTTGTGCCCGGGTCGCCGCCACCTGATGTTTTGATGCCGGTTTCCAGCCCGGACAGGTCGGCAGTTATGTTGTCCAACGTCCCTGCCTTTAATTGGTGTTATGGTTGTTCGGCCACCAGCGGGGCAATTATGGCAGGGTACTACGACAATAACAGTTACCCAGATATGTACACTGGCCCTGCAAATGGGGGCTTGGTCCCCATGAACAACAATATTTGGGGATATGGCGAATGTCCGTTAAGTGCAACACACCAGGGTTATGATGGTTTGACCGAAAGGGGGCATGTTGATGATTTTTGGGTCAGCGTTTATAGTGGCCAACCTGATCCGTACATCACCGGGGGATGGACACCGCACGGTTATGAAAATTGCACCGCCGACTTCATGGGCACCAATCAATCGGCACTTGGCAATAATGACGGGTCAACTGCCTTTTATTACAATCCCTCCGGTGCTAAACTATATGACTTTCAAGCCCCATCAGGCCACAAAGACGGTTGTGCCGGCTTTCGCGATTTTTTGGAATCGAGGGGCTATGACATGGTGGAAAATTACACCCAGCTAATACCAAACGCTTTTGGAAATGCCAGCGGCTTTACATTTAATAATTACAAAACCCAAATTGATGCCGGGAGGCCCGTAATGATACATGTTATGGGGCACTCGATGGTTGGTTTGGGCTACAATGAAACGGGGGAGATAATTTATCTTCACGATACCTGGGACCACAGCCTGCACCAGATGACATGGGGCGGCAGCTATTCGGGCATGGACCAGTGGGGCGTTTCGGTATTCCAGCTCGAACCACCGCCATTGGATGTGCAGCAAATCGGACTCCCAAACGGTTGGTCAGGGATATCAAGTTATATCGTCCCTGAAACAAATGATTTGGAATCTATGTTCCAGGACATAATTGATGACATTGTGATAATTCAAAATGCTTCCGGTGTTTTTTGGCCCGAACAAAATATAAACACGATTGGCACATGGGACACGCACGAGGGGTACCAAATTAAAATGGCCGGGGCCGTTGATCTGACCATTTCGGGCTTCATAGAAAGCAATAAAACTTTATTGCTGGTTGAAGGTTGGAATTTAATCGCGGTGCTTTCGGATTGTGCCGTAAATGTTTCCGATCTGTTTTTAGGAAAAGATGTAATAATAGTAAAAGAAGTGGCCGGCCCGGATATTTACTGGCCGGGGTTTGGGATTAACACACTTGATACCCTCCAACCGGGCAAATCCTATATTGTGTTGATGGGTTCGGAAGAGAGTATCGTATTCCCTGAATGTCCTTAAAAAAAGGATATTCAAGGTGTTTATGCATTTTGGAAATAATTATGATTTGAACAACTCTCCGAAACCTACATTATCCCTATATTTTTATAGCCTTTGTTGTACGTCTGCTAATTCACCAAGTTGAGTTTGAGTTAGCTTTCTGTCTTTTCGTTTTTTTTTCTTCTTTGTTTTCTTAATGATTCCGTTTGTTCCTACAACTAAAGTCTCCTTTTTTAGATTGGTCTGAACGTGCAATAAACCTGGAATAATAAGAAATTGCAAAAAGTGTTTTTCATAATTATTGAATTCTTTAGCGGTTTGGCCGGTGTTGATGTCATCAAATTGACAAGGTCGTTTTATAGAGATGAACAAACAAGGATCAAAATGAAAAATCGCAACCCCACTTTTTATGAAATTTTGGAAAAACACGAAGTAAAGTATGATAGCGGTAGGGATTCGTTGTATTACATAATGAAAGACCACCTGGGAAGCATTGTGGCAGCAATAAACGCTGAAATTTATACTGATCCGAGTGGGGGAGGGCCTGACTAAAAAAAAATAGCCTCAGGATAATCCGTGGCTTTTTTATAACAAACCAGCCATTTTCAGCAGGTTATCGAGTTCTTTATCAGAAATGTTTTCTTTGTCGCCTTTATCATAAATAGAAAGCAGGAAAACAGACCCGACAACAAATTTAACACAGGAAATTACACGGCTGCCACCGCTTTTGCCCTTGCCTTTAGAAGTAATAGCAATACGAATTTTATAACAATCTTTGCCAAGGGGCTGCCCTTGTTTGGGATCTTCTTTTAGAGAATCAACCAGTGTTTTGTAGTCGTTCTTTACTGAAGGGTATTTTTTTTAACAAAACTAAGGCTCTTGACCAGTTCCATAAAGAACGGGTATTTATTTTCGGGGATATCTAAAACTACTTGCTTCATTATTCTGTTATTTTGCGGCAAATACCGGTTTTGTACAGGCCATCCAATTTACCCTGTTAGGGCTTCCTCACATGTGCTGCTCAATCTCCAATGGTCATCCTCATACCCTAAACCTTACGCCCCAACCTTTAATATTGTCAATCCTCCAACTTCTACCCTCCAACTTCTTTCACATCCCCAACCTAAACAACCCTCTCCCCGGTCTCCTCCTCCTCCCGGTCCAAGGCTTCATTAAGTTCGCTGAATTCCTCAAAAGTTTTCAGGGTTTCCTGTGCCTCTTTTTCGTCGATTATTTGCAGGGCAAAGCCTGTATGCAATAAAATATAATCTCCAATTTTAGTATCTTCCACCAGGCTTAAATTGGCATCCAAAATTGTTCCGCCAACCGAAACTTTGGCAATTTCACCTTCTATTGAAATAACTTGTGCGGGTACGCTTAAACACATTTTAATGATCTCCTTTTTGCTGCGATGGCCAGTTGCCCCAAAGCGATGCCCCCATCGTTGGAAGGCACTTTCTCGTGGGCAAAAACATCGAAACTGTTTTTAATTAATTTTCTTTCGGCCCCAGCTAACAGTATGGCGTTTTGAAACGACCCTCCCGATAGAACCACCTTTCTGATATCTCTGGTTTGGCGGATTTTTGAAACCGCGGCAAAGATAACATTAATCAAAGTGTTGTGGAATTTTGCAGAGATAATCGCCGTGGGGATATTGTTTTTAAGGTCATGGATTATCCCGCTGAATGTTGGCCCGAAACTAATTGTCTGGCCTGCATTAAATGAATAAGCTTCGGTGATATTTGGGACGGCAATACTTTGGAGGCGCATGGGGGCCTCGGCATGAAATTTTGACAACGGGCAGAGGTCAATCATTGCGCTTACTGCATCAAAAAGCCGCCCGCAACTGGAACTCAGCGGGGCATTGATATTTTTGTCCATCGCTTCAACAACGAGGTTGATTTTAGTTTTTGGGATATTTTTCAAAAAATCCAACCCAAGCCCTAAAAAATCTTTGCCAAAGTAGCGGTACAAATACGAAACTGCTGTCCGCCAGGGTTCTTTGGTTACAAGGTCGCCTCCGGGCATGGGCAGGTATTCAAAGTGTGTGATACGTTCGTAATTGTTAAGGTCGCAAACAAAAAATTCACCTCCCCAAATATGTCCGTCATCACCATAGCCGGTGCCGTCAAAACTTACCCCAATCACCTTTTCGTCCAACCCGTGCTCGGCCATGCACGAAGCAATGCCACTAAATCGGTTTTCAGGCGGAACAGCTTTTTGTATTTTTCCACGGTCTCCTCATAAAACTGGTAGGTTTCATAATTCTTCAGGTCGCCGATGTGCTGGCTGAGAATGGCCAGGTTTTCTTTTCCGATGGCAAAGCAATTTACCAGTTCGGCACCGGCGGCAAATATGCCGTCTATATTCAGTTTAGTTTTTATGGGAGTTGGGACAAATCCACGTGAGCGCCGTATCAATCGTGGTTTTTCGTTTACAACAAAACTTACCGAATCGTCAACCCTGTTAAATATTTCCCGGTTATAGACCAGGAATGCATCGGCTATGCCCGATAGTGTTTCCACTGCCAGTTCGTTGTCGAGGATAATGGGTTCGTCCGAAAGGTTGCCACTTGTTAAAACTATCGCGGGCGTTTGTAGTTTTTCCAATAATTGATGATGAAAAGGCATGTATGGCAGCATGGCCCCCATCTGCTGAAAACCATTGTTTACCGAAGGCGCTAATTCGGTATGGCATTTCAATAATACAATTGGCCGTCGCCAGGATGTGAGCAACCCCTTCTCAGTTTTATCAATTGAAACATAATTTTCCAGTTCACCTAAACTCCCAAACATCACGGCAAACGGCTTGCCCTCGCGTAGTTTTCTTGCCCTCAGGTTGGCCGTTGCCTGTTCGTTGCCGGCATCGCACATCAAATGAAAACCACCCATCCCTTTTATGGCGATAATTTTCCCTGATTCGACCAGCTCAACGGTTTTATTCAGGATTTCATCGAAATTTGTGTAACGCCTGTTTTCGACGATCAACTCATATTCGGGACCACAATGGTTGCAGGCCACCGGCTGGGCGTGGAAGCGGCGGTCTAATACATCGGTATATTCTTTCCGGCAGGTTTCGCACATTTCAAATACGTCCATGGTGGTTTTGTGGCGGTCGTAGGGCAAATCTTTGATAATAGTAAACCGGGGGCCACAGTTGGTGCAATTTGTAAATGGGTAACTTATCCGGTGTGGCTGATGTTTGAGGTCGTTGAGGCATTGGCCGCAAACAGCAATATCAGGGCTTATTTCGGTAATCCCACAGGCATCGTCTTTGCTTGTCTTTATCTGGAAGGTTTTGTGGCCTTTGGGTTCGTTTTCCTCAATTAAAACCTCCCCGATATCTGAAGCCGGCGGGGCCTTTTTCCTGATATCCGAAATGAAATTATCAAGATTCGGTTTTTCAGCCTCAGCTTTTTGGAGATTAGATAAATATAGTTTTCTATGTTTGCCCTGTGCTTTAATCCGGCACTAATATTTCATTGTATTGGGAAAAGTAATTTCCGCAAAATTAGTTAAATAGTAACTTGAAAGCCTGGAAGGTGGGGCAGCTAAATATTATTTTGATGTGCTGGGCCAGAAGATAATTACAAATTCCTCAACATTTTTCCTTACAATCCATCCATACGGCTAATCAAAACTTGCCAACAACATAATATGCAACCTCTACGAGGTTGTTCGTTTGGATGTGTAATGATAATTCTACAATTATGAATGTCCTACGGCCATTTATGTCAAATTGAAGAGAAAAGACCAAAACCTCGTAGAGGTTTCAGAATTGTAACAAAATGTCATAAGATGAAGATAAAAATCCTCGTAGAGGATTCATAGATCATTGGCATTGAGGCCTAAAATCTGGAATAAGGCCCTCACCAATGAATTGATAAACCCTACTTTTAGATTAACATAAATTGCTTTTATTTCATCCCAGCACATCAAAATAATATTTAGCCGGTGGGGCAGTAAATCTGGTTTTGGCTTTTCGTCCTATTTTTTCAATATGTCCATCATCCACAAAATTGTAGGTGTAGGAACACTTTGTATTCAACCCGG
>NIVA01000016.1 GCA_002254335.1 Bacteroidetes bacterium 4572_114
TTAAACATAATAAGACTATTTTGGTTTGGTCAGGCAAAATTACTATGCCATATCAACAATTCTGTTGCACCATAGCCAAAATTTTTCAACGATGCGTCTTGGGTCTTCACATTGTCATACTCGTTGATGATATCTTTCATTTTTGATTTTAACACACCCTCGCCAACACCATGAATAAAAGTGACCTTCGTCAAATACGCCCTAATAGCACTTTCCAGGCATCTTACAAAGTAATTAAGCTGATAATTTAACATCTCAGCGCTGCTCATTTTCGAGTAATCATCCACCAATTCGCCTATGTGCAAATCCACCACAGCGTCCCTCGGACTTGTTTTATGCTTGTTGATAACTTCTTCGGGTTTCTTTGGTTTTGCATTTTCCAGCTTGATTTCTTCATCATATTTTTCACCTAATTCCGATTCGGCAACAGCAGCCTGGGTATTTATCTCGTTAAGGATAAGCAGGAATGCTTTATCAGAAATGAATGTGGAATCCTGGTAAATATTTTCACGGTAAAATTTGGTAGGCTTAAAACTGAAGATTGCATTTACGGGCGCCAAAATTTTTGAAGATAGATCTTTAAAATACAACAGGTAAACCCCATTTTTATCGTTACCTTTTGCCCTAAAAATATCAAGCGGGCTTGTGCGGTCATCAAATACAACTTCTTCTTCCACCTCTTTTTCTTCACTGTGGCCACGTTCTGCAAAATTGTCTGCAGTAAATTTATCGACAAACATGTCGCCTGCCTGTTGTGTTGAATCCACCACCTTTACCAGCTCGGCAGTCATGGTGGGAATTTCGAATCCATCCTCAATCCTAACATACACCAGATTACTGCTCACCACCTTACAAACAACACCACCGCCATGTTCGTTTAAAAAATTTACCTTGTCCCCAATTTTGTATTTCATCAGCTAATTATTTTTTTGCAAAAATAGTGTTTTGGTCCGTAAGCTTTCCGGACAATTAAATATAATTACTCTCGGTTCCCTACAAATGTGCCAAGAAATGCCGAAATAGCCATGATCTTATTTGGAATCACTACAAATATCATGTTATGGGTACTTTTTTATCTCTGTTTTGTTGCATAATCACAATAGTTATTACATTTGCTGTTCAGCTTTTAATAAGAAAAAAATGCCAGATCAACTTCATCCACCATCAATAGAACAGGTGTTAAAAATTGCCTTAACGCAATTAAACGAAAAAAGGGAAATCTTTAATATACCTGAAAAACTATTCTACGACCCACATAAGCATAAACACCTATACACCAAAAAATTTGGACAGGTACTACATAACCCTGTGGGCCTGGCTGCCGGGCCACATACCCAAATGGCCCAAAATATATTGGCCGGCTGGCTTGCAGGTGCAAGGTTCATAGAGTTAAAAACCGTACAGACCTTAGACGAAATTGCCGTATCGAAACCTTGCATAGATATGCAGGATGAGGGCTACAATTGCGAATGGTCGCAGGAACTGAAGATCAAGGATTCGTACGATCAATACCTTAATGCCTGGATACTAATCCATATTTTTAACCACAAGCTTTTTGGTAAAACCAATAAGGATGGCGATATCGGCACCATTTTTAATATGAGTGTAGGGTACGACCTGGCAGGTATCAATAAAAGAAATGTGCAATGGTTCCTGAAGAAAATGCAGAATTGCAGTGCCGAAAAAGATGCCAAAATAGAAATGCTATCGCCGCTTTATCCAAAAATTAAAGATATAAACATACCCGAATGCATTTCCAATAGCGTAACACTTTCGACAATGCACGGCTGTCCGCCACGCGAAATTGAGCACATTGGCAAATACCTGATGGTCGAGAAAAAACTTCACACCACCATTAAACTAAACCCTACGTTGTTGGGCGCCGGCTCGGTACGGGCTATTTTCAGGAAACAACTGGGGTACAACTCGCGCATACCTGATTCTGCATTTAGTAATGACCCAAAATATGCCGATGCCGTTAACATCATCGATTCGCTTACAAATACTGCAAATACCCTTGATTTGGCTTTTGCCGTAAAACTGACCAACACCCTGCAAACCATCAACCATAAGGATATCTTCCCCAAATGGGAGCAAAAAATGTATATGAGCGGCAAGGGGCTACACCCAATAGCTGTGAACCTTGCTGCCAGGCTTCAAACACATTACGAGGGCAACTTAAACATTTCTTTCTCGGGGGGCGCCGACTGTTTTAACACACCAAACCTGTTAAAATGTGGGTTAAACCCGGTTACCGTTTGTACCGATCTTTTAAAACCAGGAGGCTATGGCCGGCTGGCCCAGTACTTTGCGAATATAGAAACTTCATTTAAAAATACTAACAGCAAAAACATTGACCAATTTATTTTGTCAAATAGCAAGGCAGATAATATTAATGGTGCTGCCCTTGAGTATTTACAAATTTATGCAAATTCAGTAATATACAGCGACACATATAAGAAAACCGGTTTAATTGAACCTAATATAAAAACTGACCGCAAACTTGATGCCTTTAATTGCATACATGCCCCTTGCGTTGATTCATGCCCGGCCAAACAGGACATCCCGGATTACATGTGGCACACGGCAAAAGAAAACCCGGTATCGGCATTTAAAAGTGTAATCCGCACAAACCCGTTCCCATCGGTAATGGGCATGGTATGCGATCATTTATGTGAGACTAAGTGCACACGTATAAACTATGACGAACCGCTGCTAATTAGGGAAATTAAGCGATATGTTGCCGATACCGCACCTGAATTTCAAATTGAAGAAACCAAGATAAAACGTTTAGGGATCAAGGTTGCCATTATTGGTGCCGGGCCATCCGGACTTTCGTGTGGCTGGTTTTTAAATTTAGCAGGGTTTGATGTGGATGTTTTTGAAGAAAAAGAGACCCCGGGGGGAATGGTTTCGGGGGCAATCCCCGGTTTCAGGCTAACCGGCGAAGCACTTGAAAAAGATATTGAACGTATCGTGAACTCGGGCGTAAAAATTCACTACAGCTACAAAATGAACCGTGGTGTATTTAAAAAGTTAAGAAAAGAATATGACTACTTATATATTGCCACCGGCGCACATCACCCCCGCGACCTGGACATACCCGGAATAAAAACAAGAGGGGTTTTGGACCCACTAAAGTTCCTGCACGATGTAAAGTCTGGCAAAAAAATCCATTTCGGAAGCAATGTTGCCATTATCGGAGGTGGCAATACGGCCATGGATGCGGCCCGCACAGCATACAGAATGGTAGGAAAAGACGGAATGGTAACACTAATTTACCGCAGGACAATAAAAGAGATGCCGGCAGATCGTGGCGAAATTGAGGCGGCACAGGAGGAGGGCGTCAACATTCTTGAACTTATGGCACCAAAACAAGTGAACGTTACCGACCGCAAAGTTTCGGGCCTCGAATGTGTAATGATGGAATTGAAGGACACTGACCAGTCGGGCCGCCCAAGACCGGTTGAAATAGAGGGCACCAACTTCTCACTATCTTTTGATAGGATAATCCCTGCCATTGGGCAGGAATTGCACATCAAATTTGTTGACCACGACCAGTTGGCCACAAAAAATGGTTCATACCAAACGAAAATCAAAGATGTATTCATTGGTGGGGATGCCATGCGTGGATCATCCACTGCCATCAATGCCATTGGCGATGGAAGAAACGTAGCCCTCGAAATTATTACCAAAGCCAGGATAAAACCTACAAACCAATTTAAGGTCAACCATAAAGAAATTGACCTTGAATCGTTAAAAGTATTAAAAGCAACAAGGAAATATCCACCAAAAGTGCCACAAACCGAATTGGCAAACAGAAAGAATTTTAGCCTTGTAACTTCAAGCCTTAAAAAAGAAGAAGCCATTAACGAAGCTGCCCGATGTTTGCAATGCGACAAATATTGCAGTGTTTGTTCGTTGGTTTGCCCTAACCATGCAAATTATACATACGAAACTGAAATTGTTGATTTCCCCACAAGAATGGGGATGGATATCTTGTAAGCAAGGCCGGTGGCCAACATCAATTAACAACAAAATCCAATAGGGGCACAGGTACATTTACCGAAACCTGGGACACCTACATTTATGAGGACGATGTTTGCACGGCATTTTTCAACAAGGAGAGCCTGGAAATTGAACATATCGACATTTATGATGATAATATAATTGATCTGGATTTAACCAATATACCTGAGATATTTATCATTTTTAAAGCAACTAAAAATATAATTTAAAATATGGCTACCAACAAAATACTTGAAAATACAATTAAGAGGTGCAGGGAAAAACATCTGATCCTCCCCACTTACGAGCAAATGCGTAACCCTGAACTAATCCCGGATAAGATTAAGGAAAAGTTAAAAAATATTGGATTATGGGATTTAAACCCATTGAACCTTTTTAGGATTACCTGGAAGAATGAACCCGTTAAGTTTGGTGGAGGCTACGGCCCTGTAAACTATATTGAAATCCCACAGGAGATAAGCGGCATCAAGGCAAGGATTATAGTTTTGGTCGGCAAATATTTCCCCACCGGGGCCCACAAGGTAGGGGCTACATTTGGCCCGTTGGTAGAAAAACTGATTTCCGGCCATTTCGACCCGACCCGGCAAAAAGCACTTTGGCCTTCAACAGGTAATTACTGTCGTGGAGGGGCTTATGATTCTTACCTTTTGGGTTGTCATTCCATAGCTGTTTTGCCCGAGGAGATGTCGCAGGAAAGATTTGAATGGCTCGAAAAAGTTGGGGCAGAAATTTTTGCCACACCAGGCTGCGAAAGCAATGTCAAAGAAATTTACGACAAGGTAAAGGAACTGGAAGCCGAACGGGGCGATGAAATAATTACATTAAATCAATTTGCTGAAATAGGGAACCCCTTATGGCACTACGCCGTGACCGGGCCTGCCATGGAAGAAGTTTTTAATAATGTTAAGGGCATCAATTCGAAGTTTAGCGGGGTTTTCCTCACCCAGGGATCGGCAGGCACATTAGGCAGTGGCGATTATCTCCGTGAAAAATTCCCTATGATGAAATTATGTGCCGGCGAAGCCCTTCAATGCCCTACACTTTTGTATAACGGTTATGGTGGCCACCGGATTGAAGGGATTGGCGATAAACATGTCCCATGGGTACATAACATCAAAAACACCGACATAGTTGCCGGAATCGATGATGAGGCCAACATGCGGATAATGCGCCTGTTTAACGAAAGTGCCGGCAAACAATTCTTAAAAAATGCTGCTTCAATTGACGATGAAATTGTTGAAAAGCTCAATCTGATGGGTATCTCATCAATTGCCAACATGATGGGCTGTATTAAAATGGCGAAATATTATGAAATGGACGAAAATGATATTTTGTTTACCGTGGCAACCGATTCTATGGAGATGTACCAATCGAGGATGGACGAGGAAAAAGAAAGGCTTGGGCCGTACAACGAACAAAAGGCAGCTATCGACTTCGAGGCCCAATTGCTCGGCATTAAAACCGATCACATGCTCGAACTTAATTATTATGACAAAAAGCGAATCCATAACCTGAAATATTTTACCTGGATAGAGCAACAGGGGAAAACAGTTGAAGAGTTGAACGACCAGTGGTTTGATGATAAATACTGGGCAAACGAGTGGAAAAAACACGAACTTTGGGATGAAAAAATCACGGAGTTTAACGAGAAGACCGGGGTGATTAACGAATATAAATAATGAATGTTGATGAAGTCAGGATTTTTATAAATGAACCTCCACGTTGCAAAGTTTCCCTCCTTCGCTTCGCTACGGCGGGCAGGCAGGTTTCAAGTTTAAAGTTTCAGGTTCAAAGTTTGGCTACCCGCGTAATGATGGACAAACCGAAGAAAAATTGCCGCTAAACTTGTCCGTATGGACGGACAAGTTTAGCGGCAAAAAATGCCTTATTAGACCGGACTCACAAATTCAAATATCAAAATCCAAAACTTTACGATAGGCCTACCCGAAAACAATGGTCGGGCGGACATCCTATTTGGAAAAACAAGAAACTAAAAATGTATGGTTTATGAGGAACGGGTTTTGAACATCTATCCATCCGTACCGGCGGACAAATTTTAATAATATTTCGGGCTTTGGTTTTTGAATTTTGGTTTTTGGTTTTTGAGTTTCGGATTTTGAGTTTTGAGTTTTAGGGTTCATCTTCAATTTGGTAACAGAAGATAGGATTAAAACAATCACTAAATACTAATGGTAATGAAGACCCTGGATTTTATATATCAATGTATCGACTGCGGAAAAGAGATACAGTCGGACAAAATTGTTTACCTGTGCCCTGATTGTATTAAGGAGAACAAGCCCGGCCTTCCCCCAAAAGGGGTAATGAAAATTCTTTATAACTATGATATTATCAGGGAGGATTTTAAGGGAAGCGACATTTTTTATGATTTAAAAAGTGAAAATTACCTTGACCTATTGCCCATCAATAGTATCGATAGCCTTCCGGGATTAAAGATTGGCAACACTCCATTGTATGAAGTTGATCAGTTTGAAGGCAAGCCGTTAAATGCATATCTATACCTGAAGGACGATTCGCGGAACCCGACATTTTCGCTGAAGGACAGGGCCTCGGCAGTGGTTTCGGCCTATGCAAAAGAAAAAGGCCTAAAAAAAATAGTTGCCGCATCAACAGGTAATGCAGGTTCGTCAATGGCCGGGATATGTGCAGCGCAAGACCAGGAAGCCATAGTACTGGTGCCCGAAACAGCACCAAAGGCAAAGCTGGCACAGGTTATGATGTACGGGGCAACCATTGTTCCGGTGGCCGGAAGCTACGACGATGCCTTTGATTTAAGTATCAAGCTTACCGAAGAAACGGGGATTTTCAACCGCAACACGGCCTATAACCCGCTCACTATTGAGGGCAAAAAAACAGTCGCCTTCGAAATATACGATCAATTGTCGGGCGACCTGCCCGATCATGTTTTTATACCCACCGGCGACGGGGTCATTATTTCAGGGGTTTACAAGGGCTTTGAAGATTTGTTGAAACTCGGTGTTATAAAAAAGATGCCAATAATGGTCGCGGTTCAAGCCGCCGGAAGTAACAACCTTATAAGGAATATCAACAATCCTGAATTTAAGATTGTAAAAAGCAAAACCATAGCTGATTCTATTTCCGTTGACATCCCCCGTAACTTTTATATGGCTGCACAATACATGAAAAAGTACAACGGGATTGGGATTTCGGTAAACGACAGCGAAATTATGGAGGCATCCCAAAAATTGGCGAGGCAAACCGGAATTTTCTCAGAGCCATCTTCTGCAGCAGCATTTGCAGGTTTTATAAAAATGAAAAAAGCAGGCAAAATCCAGGAGGCCTCTTCCAATCTGGTACTGCTTACCGGCTCCGGCTTAAAGGACATTCAAGCAGTTGAACCAATTGTAAAAATCCCAAAATCCATTGCCTGCAACATTAAAAGCATCAAGAAATTATTAAACTTTTAAAATTCCGCATGGCAACAGTTAACTCATTTTGTTCCATTGCTATTTTTTTGGGCGGATGAACCGGGCTTTCCGTTTGTAGTTGTCTCATCTCAAACTATCTCCTACAATTCCTAAAATCAATTCACTGTGAAGTATTATTGTCTAAAAAATATTACAAGCAACATATCTATCTTCACACAATAATTATATTGTGATGCCGTTGTTTTCCCGAGAAGTATTTTGTTTTCATATGTGTAGGGTGGCTAAGTTAAATAAAGGGTTAAACCTTTCGGCTTAGCCACTTGTTTTTTTCACAACATCATTTTTTTGGCCATACAACCATTTCATCAGGAACAATTATTCATTTTATTTCAATGAGTTTAGTATAAAAAGCAAGTATTTGGGTGAATAGCTGTCAGACAGTTTAGATTAAAAGTCAGGCATAAATTACTTTAGCTTTTGTGTGTAATATAGAAAATAACTGTCTGACAGCTTTTCATTGAAAGTATTATTTTCATTATTGCACTGAAACATTAAAGCATCTATATTAATTTGAAAATGAAAGCCCTACGGGGAAATTGAAAAAACTGGCGCAGGTTTACACGGACACAACGGATTAAAAATCCGTTCGACCAGCGAAAATCCGCGTATGAAAACATCGTTAACATGTTACCATTAATGACTTTTTAAGAACCTGTTCTTGAAAACAACAGCAAACTATATCATCCTTACAATTATATTTTTAGCACTATTGGCATCTTGTTCAATGGAGCGAAAAATTGCCAAAGGTTTCCTTACCATCAAAGACAGCCTGTCGGTATTGTTAATTCAACCCGGTTACATTTATAAGACAAATGCCAAAACCTGGGAAATTGAAAATTTTGAAGACCTCTCCGGTTGGGTGCAAGATTCCATTTTATATGATAAGAGCTTATTTATTAAGGAAGTTGACGATTCCATATTCTTTGAAAAATATTTCTCGGGCTTACAAAATGGATTGATAAACTTGGGGATCACTGTATTTAACCAGGATCGAATTGTTGATTTTATGAATGTTAAAGGTACCGCCTTTCAAGTGGCCGTGGTACAATTAGAATTAGAGGAAGACATCTACCCATACCGTGCCGAAGAAATTTTTGATGATACGGTGGCCTACTACGAGGATTTTAATTTAAACACAGTAAATGTGAACAACTGGTATGAAATCACCAAACTCAACGATCCGCTTGCCATAAACAACTTGTTATACGCCAGCCACTATGTTATGGATGAATTGGAAGGACGGTTCGCCAACAACATCTTCACCGGCGAAGTAAAATTCAAATACAATTTAACCCCAATGGACGTTAACAAAATATACAACCTCGCCCAAATGCTTGGCGAAAAGTATGCCGGTTATGTTTTCGATTACATGCTCAACGAACACGTGTACCGGAACATTGGCAACCATGTCCGCCCAGGGACCTATTTTCATTACGATCCCCAAATCAAAACACTATATCCTGCCGGTGCAGACCGGTTTATCTTTTTAGATAATTAATTGCCTGGAAGCTGTACCAGACTTACTTTCAAAGGCTTTCTTACACAATAATTATTTGCATTATATTACATGTTTATCACGTCAAGGGACAAATACACTTCCCAAAACAATTAATTACATGATACACATCACACTTTTTATTATCCTATACATACACTTGTTGTCAAGTTTCAGATTGTTTACACTATAATTTTGCCACTCGTTTTTTTACTGACTAAATAAACAGTAGTTCTTGCACGGACTTGATTGAAGTAATCAAATTTTTTTTTGCACCCTATTGTTAATAAATAAACAGATGTTATTTTCTTAACACAAGATTCAACAGAAATCGAATTAAACTAAATTATTGTTAAATTAATTAATTAAATTATTATGAAGAGTTTATTAAAATTTGCCGCAATTTTCGCGTTTTTGCCATTCATCATGCTTACAAGTTGCAGTGATGACAATGATGACCCACAACCGGAAGCTCAGGATCGTTTTGATGTCCTGAAAAAGTACCTGATCGACAACAACATGGATATCAGTACTGTAATTGATGGATGGATTACTACTGCCGATGTGGTTTATGATGCCATGACAGATGCAGATGATGCCAATGATTACTACATCATAGACATCCGTAGTGCTGAAGATTTTACAGCTAACCGCATTGAGTGGGCCGTAAATTCTACACTTGGAGATATTTTAACTACTGCTGAAGGCGCAGGTGGCAAACCAATTATTGTTGTTTGCTATACAGGACAAACTGCAGGCTATGGAGTAATTGCCCTTCGTTTGAGCGGCTATCCAACTGCCAAAGTTATGAAGTGGGGAATGTGCTCATGGAATGCTACCACGGCCGGGGCATGGCAAAACAATATTGGCGATGTTGCCATAGGAAATGCAAACTGGTCAGATGCTCCCGGTGAGATTACAGCCAACGTAGCACAAACAGCCCCTAAAGTTGAGTATATTACTGAAGACGGTGCAGAAATCCTTGCAGGACAAGTAGCCAACATGCTTACCAATGGATTTAAAGGCATTACAAGTGTTGACGTACTTGCCAATCCTGACAACCATTTCATAAACAACTTTTGGGCAGCCGATGATGTTACTCATTACGGGAACATAAAAACTGCTTATCGCATTAAGCCTTTGACCCTTGCTAATGGTGAATATGCCTATCTTGATGGAACAGCCTCTATTGTAACTTATTGCTGGACCGGGCAAACATCATCAATGATGACCGCATACCTTTCGGTACTCGGTTATGATGCATACAGTTTGAAATTTGGTGCAAATAGTATGATCCATACTAATCTTGAAAGCCACAAATGGTCGGATGCCCAAATTATGGGCTACGACCTTACAACAGGTGGTAAATAAGAGTTTCAATTGAAATCCGCAGCAAAAGTTGCGGATTTCTTTTTATTTGTTTCTAATAAAAAAAATTTAAATCTCTCAATAATGAAAAAAATCTTAATCACTTTATTTGCCCTGATGATCCTATCGCCGGTTGTTATGAAAGGGCAGGGTTGCATGGAAGCCAAATCAGAAGATGGTGTAAACGTAATGGGATATCTGCAGCCACAGTTCGAGTACAACGAAAATAATGGTAATGCTACCAGTAATTTTTATTTTCAACGTGCCCGGATTGGTGTAATGGGGACAATACCTTACGACTTTAGTTATTATGCATTGGTTGAATTTAGCCCAAAAATTGGCGGGCCATATTTGCTCGATTTTTTCATTACATGGCACCGCTTGGGGCCATGGGCAAATATTTCAGTTGGTCAGTTTAAGCAACCGTTCGGCCTTGAACTTTCAACGCCCTGCCAAAAACTCCATACCATAAACCGCTCAAAATTTGTTGGTGAACTTGCCAGCCCTTTCCGCGATATCGGTATTATGGTTTACGGAGGGACACCACTGTTTAATAAAGAGCATAATGTGCTGGACTGGAAATTAGCTGTAACCAATGGTTCGGGCGCAAACGTTATTGATAACAACCGCAACAAAACTATAACTGCACGCCTGGTATTTTCACCATTGGAATTCTTGCATATTGGCGGAAGTTACAAAACCGGAAAAGTACTCCCACAAGGTGGCGATGACAAATTAACAAGATATGGAGCAGACATTTCTGTTGAAAAATTCAACTTCTTATTTCAAGGCGAATACATTGGCGGTGTTGATGATGGGTTTAAACTTGATGGCGGTGGTTGCGGACAAGATCCTACCATTGCCCCGGCAATAGGAGAGTTAAAGAAAAACGGCTTTTCTACTATGTTGCTGTATAAAACACCATGGAACCTTCAGCCTGTTGTAAAGTACGAAATGTTCGACCCTGATTCAGATGCAGATAATAACATGAAAAGTTCTGCAACATTCGGCCTGAACTATTTCTTTAACGAATGGACACGCCTCCAGATAAACTATATTATTAACGATTATGCCGGCGTAACCAAGGCAAACAATCAGATTATGGCTCAATTGCAGGTGATTTTTTAAAAATAATTATTTATATAAAAATAAAAAACATGAAATATTTTATTGGATTTTTTGCTCTGTTAATCCTGTGCAATGTTAACGTTAAATCACAGGATTTCATCTCGGCCAAAGATTTTATGGCCGAACTGAAAAAGAATAAAGAACTTGTTGTAATTGATGCCAACACCGCCGAAAATTATGGCAAAAGACACGTTAGGGGCGCTATAAACATCCCTCATAAAGAACTTTACAACGAAACCGAAATAAAGGGATTGCTCAAAAGCCCCGAAGAACTTGGCAAATATTTTGGCGAAAAGGGTGTTGGCAATACTGATGCGATTGTTGTTTACGACAATGGGTCTGGCAAATTCAACAGCCGGGTATATTGGGTACTGAAATATCTCGGTGCCGAAAATGTAAAACTCCTGCATAAAGACCTGGAAAAATCATGGCGTGCAGCCAGGATTCCTCTTATCTCCAGTCCAACGAAGCCAAAAGCTAAAACATTTACGGTAAAACTAAATAACAGCATTTATGCAACGATGGATGATGTAAAAGCCGGAAATGCAATGCTTGTTGATGCAAGGTCGTCCGGCGAATATAATGGTACTTCAGAAAAGCCTGTAAGTAAAGGGCATATCCCCGGGGCCATTAATATCGAATACAAAGAGTTCCTCCAGGATAACGGTAACTTCAAATCAAAAGAAGAAATTGAAGCCGTTGCCAAAAAACATGGCCTTGATCCAAGTAAACCAGTTATCCTCTATTGCGAAACCAGTGTCCGCGCATGTCCAATATTTGTAGCTTTAACCAGTGTAGGATATGGAGATGTTAAAGTTTATGATGGAGCTTACAACGAGTGGGTAACAGTGCCCAATAATCCTATCGAAAAGTAAACATTGATAAAATAAATATTCAAGCCGTTCTGTGTTTCGCAGGGCGGCTTTTTTTATTTTTGCCAGGTTTTGGGGAAAATGAATGATTAAATGCTAAAATGATAGAGTGCTTGATTAGTAAATATAATTGAGTCCACTCCGAAAAGTCAAAAAATAAAAAATGCCACAAAACACTAAGACACAAAACTCCACAAAAGGAAGAAAGTCAACAAATTAGTTTTAGTAAAATTTAGTGATTTAGTGGCTAAAAAATACTTTTCGGAGTGGACTCAAAATATAAAAATTTAATCATTTTCACATTGAAGCCCCGCAGTTGCGGGATTTCGCTACGCTCAACATTACATCATTGAAGCAATACATCACAGAACCATGAAACAAAAAGTAACAGGGATAATACTTGCAGGTGGCCAAAGCAAACGGATGGGCACTGAAAAAGGGCTGGTTAAATTCAATGGGAAACCATTAATTGAATATGCCCTGGCTGCCTTAAAACCTATTTGCGGTGAAATCCTGATAAGTGCCAACTCATCTTCCTATGATAATTTAGGATACCCTGTTTTTGCTGATATAATTCCTGGTTCCGGCCCCATGGGTGGGATATTTACCTGCCTTTTAAAATCAAATAACGATCTAAATTTTGTACTTTCCTGCGATACACCACTTGTTGACAACCATACAATTTTACAAATCCTTGAAGGTTCATCAGGTTTTGATGCCACAGTGCCCTGGCATGGAAATGAGTTTTTCGAGCCTCTTTGTGCTGTTTATCACAAAAATATAATTCCGGTTTTTGAGGAGTGTATCAAAGACGGAAATTTTAAAATACCTGATTTATTAAAAAAGGTAAACACACATAAAATCCAGACGGGAAAAAAGAAGGGTCTTGATCCCAATGTATTTTATAATGTAAATTCAAAAAAACAACTATATGACTTGGAAAACCTAACAGGTTTCAATCCCGCACGTGCGGGACAGTTAGGTTTAAGAGACCTCCCCATTCCGGGTATAAACCTAACAGGTCTTGAAGACCTGTTAGGTTTTCAGCAATTCCCCAACCTGTTGATGATAGCCGGCACCGGACGAAAAGTGGGCAAAACAACCCTGGCATGTAAAGTCATCCGGCACATTTCCAAAAAACATAATGTTGTTGGGATTAAAATATCGCCGCACATGCACAATCAGGTCAATGGCCAGAAAATCATCGCCCAGGGGCCGGATTACCTCATTATAGAGGAGACCAACCCCGGTTCGGACAAAGATAGTTCCAGGATGCTGCGGGCCGGGGCCACACAGGTTTTCTACCTCCAGACCAAAGACCGGCACTTCCAGGCACCCTTTCAAACCCTGATGGGCCTCATCCCAAAAGGGCAACCCATTGTTTGCGAATCCGGCGCATTGCTCAATTATGCCAAACCAGGACTGTTCATATTGGTAAAACGCCAGGGCCAGACCGCCTTCAAAAAAGGCATCGATCAACTCCCTTACCAGCCCGACAGGTGGGTTATTTTTGATGGGGAGGGGTTTGATTTGGAGGCTACGGGGATACAATTTGACCCTGGTGGCTGGCGGTTATGAAACCTAACAGGTTTTGAAAACCTGTTAGGTTTTTGGCAATATGACCGCAAATAATTATGAGTGCGGATATATTGACGAGTTGGGAATAACTAAAACCATTAGCTTTGAAAAAAAATAGTAATAATATCTCAATCAAAGAAAAAGAAGGGCAACCCTTCCAAAAAACGAACCGAAGATTTTAAAAGTTTTGCAGATCAGCATTTAATAACTTTACCTGAGGGTTATAAATTCAGCCGGGAGGAAGCAAATGACCGGTTTGATGAATTTCTTTCCAATACTATTAAAGTTGATCAATTCCAGATGGTGGGCCGGGAGAAAAGGAATGAAAGATAAAGGTATTCTTTATTGACAATTAAATGAAAATCACTATTTTTGTAAAAAGTTTAGCATCATGGAATATTCAGCATTTATCAATATTAACCTGCTACCCGGTGAAGCAAGAAAGGAATTGGAAACCTTTTATGAATTTTTACTTTTCAAATATAAACACTTCAAACATGAGAAAGAAGATGCTCTTGAAGATAGAGTAAAAAAATTCAAGAAATTTGCAGACCGGCATTTGATCGACTTACCTGCGGATTATAAGTTTGACCGGGAGGAAGCAAATGAAAGATAGGATTTTTTTTGACACCAATATTTTAGTATATTATTTTCAGTCCAAAGATGAACCCAGAAAATCAAAAGCCATAAAGTTGATTCATCAAAATTTCTCACGTATTACAATCAGTGTTCAGGTTTTAGGTGAACTTTTTAATGTTTTGAAGAAAAAAGGAAATGAGCATTCTAAATGTGCTTCCATTGTTAAAGCCTGCATGAGAGATTTTCGCACTTTTGATATTCAAACAAATCATGTTGCCCTGGCCTTAAAAATCAACCAAAAATATAGTTTCAGCTACTTCGACTCCCTAATCATCGCCTCAGCCTTGGAAGCTGATTGCAAAACTTTATACACCGAAGATTTACAGCACAATCAATTGATCGAAAATCGGCTTAGGATTATAAATCCATTCATAGATTAAATCCCCCCATCACCACACCACCTTCACACACTTCCCCGAAACCCTTTTCAAAACCTCATCAAAATCATCCAGGCTTTTCAACATCACTTCCGAATTTTCGGCATGGCAGGTTAAGCAGGCCCCAACGGCAAGGATGCGTTTTTCCTCTTCGATATTAAACGGCCTTACCAATCGCTGGTTGTTGTCCAACCTTTCCTTTCACTGGGGAAACCAATCCTGGCATCATTTGGGAGGCCGTTGTATTTGCTTGGGGCAAACTGCGAGGCAAATTTCCAATAGAACAAGTAACCAGTTTTTCCTTCTGTGACAAACCCCAGCTTCCAACGGATTACAGGAGGTTATTTAAGATTATTTTGTAAGTTTACTTTCCAATAGCCCCCTTTTTTGCCTCCTACCCTCTCTATTTTACCTATGTTTTTTAGTTCTTTAATATTGCGATTGATGGTTGATACTGATTTGTTGCATCTATTGGCTATTTCTGGAATTGTAACCACACGTTCCTGCGCTAATAGTATTATTATTTTCTTTTTTAAATTATTTGTTTCATTGTTACTTTTAATGTCATTTATAGTATCATTTTTAATGTCATTTATAGTGTCATTTTCTGTTTTTAGGTCAGTTTTTAATGCTATTTTTATAAAATTCCCAGTATCTTCAATGAAGAATGAAATTCCAGGGTTTCTTTTTAAAATATTACGAACCCTTGATATACCTGTACCATATTTCTCTACTTCACCAAGTAAATAAAATGCTTCGGCCAATAACTTGTTTCTATGCACGGCAATATATTCGTCAGTCATTAAGTCCTCTACCCTCAATCCACAAAGTAATTTGCCCGGATTGGTAAAAAGAATATGTGCATCGAATATCTTAATAATTATATCGTTAGGGGTTTGGTAGTTACGGTGTATAATTGCATTCAACAAAATTTCACGAATTACTTCTAAGGGGTATTGCCAGATTTCTTTCCTTTGAAGTTCTCCAGTGAATTTAAAACGTACATTTATATTTTTCTTAATTGCTGCCATTGCCTCGTCAACAGCAGTTATTAGCGGAGACCTGATAAACAAATCATCAATAATAACCTCAGGGGTTTTAAACCTGCCTATATGTATCCCTGTGTTGTGATTACCAAACAATAAAAACGAAGCATAAGTAGGTTTGCCGTTTTTAAACAGGCCAAGCTTATTAAGGTTACTTACATTATCATCGGAAAGCTTTAACCTACCTATTCTTTTAATTCTATCGAAAAAATTATCAATCAATGATTTATCAAGTTCCGACAGATTTGAATCTACTACAAAGGCATCAAACGAACTATTGATGCTAAATAATTGCATTTCAGCTATCTCATCAGTATTTATTAAATGGTTCGATGCTCCAATCCGTTTGTAATATCTACCTTTATATGAAACAGGTTTTAACGGAAATTCGTTTATGACAATCTCAACAATAGTTTTGCCATCAACATCAATTGGATTTATAACCGGAAAGATCTGTGGCTGTGTGGCAATTTTTATCTTATTAGTCCAATCTTTTATCAATTCCATATTTACACCAACACCTTTTATCTCGCCATTATCGTTAACACCTATTAATATTGTTCCTCCTTGCGTGTTAGTAAAAGCTGTTATGGTTTCAATTACAGCTTTAGAAAAGGATAACTTAAATTCTGTTTTGGAATTTTCTCTGTTACTGAGTAAGTTATGTATTCTTTGAAGCATATTTATTGCAATAATAAGTTTGATGCTTTTTTTAAATCAAGATGGAATATTATTAATCCCACTCATTTCTCAACCTTTTTTGATACAAAGTTAAGTTTTTTCAACAGTTATAACGAATGTAACCGGAAATTTATATAGAATTGGAGAGTGCTTAATGAAAAGGAATTATTGTTATGAAAAAAGATAAAGCATGGAATATTCAATATTTATGGGAGCCTCAAAAATAGTGAAGTTCAAGGCGCAAGCGAATTTAAGACCGGAATTTACTCTTGTAAATGAGGATTATAAATTCGTGCAGCAACGCAGAAATTTGCATTTTTAGTGGTTACCTTATTAATATCAGTAACCTTACGGATGAAATCAAAAAGAAATTAAAAATAGTTCAATTAGCGTAATTCGATGAAAGAAACCTTCATTTCCTTACTCAAAATTCCCCCTTCACCACGCCACCAAAACACATTCCCCCGAAACTTTTTTCAAGACCTCATCAAAATCATCCAGGCTTTGCAGCATCACTTCCGAATTTTCGGCATGGCAGGTGAGGCAGGCCCCAACGGTAAGTATCCGCTTTTGTTCATTAATGTTAAACGGCCTTACACCTTCGCGGGTTGTTGTCCAGCCTTTTCTTTCACCAAGGAAACCAATCCATGCATCTTCGGGCAAACCATCATAATTATTTGAAACAAATTGGGAAGTGAATTGCCATGTCCCTTTTTCTCCTTTGATTATATAATCCAATTTACCACGCCCATAGCCAATTGCCAGCGGATCGTTATGACAAGATTTGCAACCCCTCCCCTTTCGTGATGTGGTGTGCGCTGCCGTTGGTGCATACAGGCGGTGGAAGATTTCCTTATCCTCGTCATCATTATCAAAACTTGATAAATCAATTGAAAGCACCATACCATTAATAAAGGTACCAATCTTTCTTGTGTTTGGAAATGCTGTTTCTTTTCTTTCATCCACGCCCAAAGCAGGTGGGCCTGCCGGAAATATGCCGGCGTATTCGACCCATGTCCCGGTTTTAAAACGGTTTTCAAGCAAATCGTAGCCCTCACTGTTTTTTTCGTAAACATTATGGCACCCGGTACATTGTGGCGCCCAGGCAGTGTGGCAGGCTTCACAGCTTAAATCATCGTGGGCATTGCCCCTCGAACATATCTCTGCGGGCGGAAGTACCGGAAGTGTTTTTCCAGAATTTTTGCTAACAAGCCAGGGCTTTCCTATCTCATCAATGAATGTGTTGACAATGGCAATTCCAGACTTCTGCTTTTTAAGAAACTTCCGATCCTTTGGATATCCTTTTAGTTGTAGGATTTTATAAGTCTCTGCATCCAATTGATCAATCGTTAAAGTATTTGCCCCTCCCGAAAAATGGCAATCCCCACACATGATCTTTACCTGAAATTCCTCATGAATATGGTGCTTTCCATCGCCCATAGTTTCGTATGAATTGTGGCAGTCGATACAATCCATTCCACTTTCGTGATGAACATCGGCTGAGATAAATTCAAATACCCGTTTATCCTCCAAAAGGCGGTACTTCCCCCAATCAGTAACTTCTTCTTCATCCAGCAGGGTTTCGTGCCATCCTTCGTAATTTGTGGCAATCCTTCCCGAACGGCTGTGGCACCCGAAACAATGTTGGTTTGTAATATTTAATGATAGCTCCGGGTGGTGCATCAAAATAGTAT
>NIVA01000161.1 GCA_002254335.1 Bacteroidetes bacterium 4572_114
TGTTCTATTCTTTTCACGACCGTAATGCCCATCCGTACGGACGTGTCTACCAATTCCACCATCCGGGCAATATTTTTATGAACGATTCTAAAACTTAAAATCCCGGTTCCGATGACGCCCGGACCCGGGATTTGGAGCGAAAGACGGGATTCGAACCCGCGACCCCGACCTTGGCAAGGTCGTGCTCTACCAGCTGAGCTACTTTCGCATTTGATTTTGGGTTTGCAAAAGTAAAATCAAATTTGATTCTACCAAAACTTTTTTAAAAAAAATTATTATAAATTAAAAATTAGGCTTTATGTCGTATTTTTTATAGAACTTTTCGATGTGGCCTACAGCTTCTTCAGGGGTATCAACAATCCGAAACATTTTCATGTCCTCTTCCGAGATCATGCCCTCTGCCAGCACCTGCTCCCGTACCCAATCCATCAACCCCGACCAATAAGATGACTTGACCAATACAACTGGAAAACGGACCATCTTGTGTGTTTGGATTAAAGTGATGGCTTCAAACATCTCATCCAGTGTGCCGAACCCACCGGGCAAAATAATGTAGCCCTGGGAATATTTCATAAACATAACTTTTCTCACAAAGAAATAGTCGAAGCTCAACAGCTTATCGTTATCGATAAACTGATTTGGCTTCTGCTCATGAGGCAGTTCAATGTTGATACCAACCGATTTCCCCCTGGCAAAGTGGGCTCCCTTGTTGGCGGCCTCCATAATACCGGGGCCACCACCGGTGATTATCCCGAACCCTTTTTTGGTCAAAAGGTAGGCGATTTCCTCTGTCAGCTTATAGTTTTCGTGATTTTCCTTTATCCGTGCCGAGCCAAAAACGGAAACACACGGGCCAATACGGCCAAGCTTTTCGAAACCATCCACCATTTCGGACATTACCTTAAAAACTGACCATGAATCGTGGGTCTTAATTTCATTCCAGCTTTTTGGGGCAATGGCATTTTTAACGGGATCGTCATACTTTTTAAAAATGGATCCTAAATCTTTTTTACTCATGATATGGGTTAAAGTTTTTTATCTTCCAACACCTTTGGCAAAACTGCATTCTCCAACAGCCTGTTTGCCATATCTAATTTTTCTTTAAATAATACTTTCCCCTTAAAACGGTCTAATTTTTTGTCAATTTTAACCAAAGGAATTTTCGATTTACTACTAATACACTGCATTGCTTGAGAGCTTTGTTATACTCGGTAATTATTCATACAGGAACACCAACCTTGTCGAGGATTATTCTACTTTTTTCTAATTACTTTATAATCATTTGGTTGAAAACAACAAAATTTCGCTAATTTTCAAAAACTTCGTTTTTAGACCGGACTCATCTTTGAATAACATATTTTACAAACTTTTAAGCATGTTGATTTCTTTTTCTGCATCCTCATCAGTTAATTTTGAGGTCGGTATATCTAATGTAGCAAGAAATTTTTCGAAATCATAGCGATGATAACCGGCAAGTGTTGCTGCCCGTGCCAGGCTTATTTTATCAAACCAATACATACTAACAGCAGCCCAAAGTCTCAGTTCATTACCAAATTCTTTAGGTTTTTGATTGAAAGTAAGTAGAATATCAGGATTAACTTCAACATTTAATATCGTCTTCATGATCTTGATTTTATGATTTTCACTCTAAAAAGCTGTCAGACAGTTATTTTCTATATTACACACAGAACCTAAAGTATTATATGTCTGACTTTTAATCTAAACTGTCTGACAGCTATTCACCCAAATATTTAAACTGTCTGACAGCTATTCACCCAAATATTTACTTTTTCTAAACTCATTAATTTTCCGAAACATTCTTATTCAACTCATATTTCAAAAAGTCGGCAGTAAAACTTTTTCGGTTATTAATCAGCTCTTCGGGCGTGCCTTCGGCGATGACCTCCCCTCCCCTGTTGCCACCTTCGGGTCCCAGGTCGATGATATGGTCAGCAACCTTTATCACATCCATGTTGTGCTCTATCACCAATACCGTATTTCCTTTGTCAACCAGACGGTTTAGCACATCTAACAATACTTTCACATCTTCAAAGTGCAGCCCGGTTGTTGGTTCGTCCAAAATATAAATGGTCTGTCCGGTATCGCGCTTCGAAAGTTCTGCTGCCAGTTTCACACGCTGGGCTTCGCCACCCGACAATGTTGTTGATTGCTGGCCCAGAGTGATGTAACCCAATCCCACATCTTTCAAAGTCCGGATTTTTTGTATGATGAGAGGAATATTCTCGAAGAATTCAACTGCCTGGTTAATGGTCATATCCAGCACATCGTTGATGGATTTACCTTTATATCTCACTTCCAGGGTTTCGCGGTTATACCTTTTTCCGTAGCAATCTTCGCACAGCACCTGAACATCGGGGAGGAAATTCATTTCGATGAGCCGCACACCTGCGCCTTTGCATGTTTCGCAACGCCCACCCTTAACATTAAACGAAAACCTTCCGGGCTTGTAACCCCTGATCCTGGATTCGGGCATCGCCCCAAAGAGCTTCCTAATTTCATCAAATACTTTGGTGTAGGTGGCAGGGTTAGATCGTGGGGTACGGCCAATT
Organism: Bacteroidetes bacterium 4572_114; assembly: GCA_002254335.1. Classification (GTDB taxonomy): domain Bacteria; phylum Bacteroidota; class Bacteroidia; order Bacteroidales; family 4484-276; genus 4484-276. Next base: position 2,571 of record NIVA01000161.1, read on the forward strand.
GGCGATTGATTTATCTCAATCACTTTATCGATATTTTCCAGTCCTTTGATTGTACCAAAGGGGAGTGGTTTTTCAGGTTATTACCAGTTGCGCCAAACAGGTTCAGTGATTTTCCGTTCCCGGGCCGCCTTGTTGCGGGGACATCAATCTCCATAACCCCGCTAAGGTATTGACAGGTAATTGTTTTACAATCCTTCATCCCGTCAGGTGTCCCTGCCCCAACAATTGCCCCACCTTTTCGTCCGGCGCCCGGCCCAATGTCCACAATGTAATCGGCCGACATGATCATCTCCTTGTCGTGCTCCACCACAATAATTGAATTGCCCACGTCCCGGAGTTCTTTGAGGGCTTCAATGAGGCGTTTGTTGTCGCGCTGGTGCAATCCAATGCTTGGCTCATCAAGGATGTACAACACACCAGTAAGCTGCGAACCGATCTGGGTTGCCAGCCTGATGCGCTGCGACTCACCGCCCGAAAGGCTCCTGGCAGTCCGGTTGAGGGTGATGTAATCTAAACCAACCTCTAACAAAAACCCTATCCTTGTGCTAATTTCCCGGATTATTTCACTGGCAATCCTTTGCTTTCTTTCGTCCAGCTTATCCTTTAGTGCATTAATCCACTTTCTCAATTCAATAAGGTCCAGGTTTGAAAGTTCAGATATATTCTTATCCAGTATTTTGAAATGCAGGGATTCGGTTTTCAACCTGGCGCCTTTACACTCAGGGCACGGCACACGGTTCATAAAGCCCCTCACCCATTTTTTAATGGAAATGGTGGCATTTTCGTTGTCCTGGCTTGAAATAAAGTTTATGATACCTTCGAAATTGAGGGAGTAGGAAGATAAAACCCCAAGATATTCATTTTTCACGTGGATCACTTCATTTGACCCGTACAGAATGGTGTTCATCCCCTCTTCGGAAATCTCACCTATTGGGGTATTCAGATTAAACCCATACTTGTCCCCAATGGCTTCAATTTGCTTGAATATCCAGTTATTTTTATATTCCCCCAAAGGGGCCAGGCCACCTTTTTTAATAGATTTTTTATTATCGGGGATTACCTTTTTAAAGTCAATTTCGGAAACCTCCCCCAGGCCGTTGCAATGCAGGCAGGCCCCATAGGGTGAGTTAAAAGAAAAAGTATTCGGCTCAGGTTCGTCATAGGAAATACCAGTGGAAGGGCACATCAACAAGCGGCTAAAATGCTTTACCTTATCCGTTTGCTTTTCAAGGACCATTAAAACACCCTTTCCGTATTTTAGGGCAGTTTGCACTGATTTTTTCAGCCGTTCGCCGGAACTTTCATCAATTACGATACGGTCGATCACAATTTCGATATCGTGGGTTTTATACCTGTCCACCCGCATACCAAAAGTGATGTCTTCAATTTTCCCATCAACCCTGACCTTAATAAAACCCTGTTTTCTTACGTGCTCAAACAGGTCGCGATAATGCCCCTTACGTGCTTTGACCACCGGGGCAAGAATTGTTATGGGCTGGTCATTATATTGTTTGGCTATCAAGCTTAAGATTTGATGCTCAGTATATCTCACCATTTTTTCGCCGGTGTTGTATGAATGTGCATCGGCAACCCGGGCATACAACAGGCGAAGAAAATCATAGACTTCGGTGATGGTGCCAACTGTTGAACGGGGATTTTTGTTTACCGTTTTTTGTTCTATCGAAATCACCGGGCTTAGGCCTTCAATCTTATCCACATCAGGGCGTTCGAGGCTCCCGATAAATTGGCGGGCATAAGCCGAAAATGTTTCCATGTACCTGCGCTGGCCCTCCGCATAAATGGTATCGAAAGCAAGTGAAGATTTTCCGCTGCCACTAAGACCGGTGATGACAACGAGCTTATTTCTGGGGATTTTTACATCGATGTTTTTCAGGTTATGTACCCTTGCACCATACACTTCGAGATATCCCGGGCCATTCATCGAACCGTTCTCAACATCCACAATTTCATGTGAAATATTTTTTGATTTTGCACACATCCCGACCTGATTAATTTACAAACAATAAATGAGTCCGGTCTAAAAAGCCATATTTTGCCGCTAAACTTGTCCGTATGGATGCGCTAATAAACTTTTTTAATTTCCTTGTAATCATATTTTGAAAGTAATAAAATTTCGCTAATTATCAAAAACTTCATTTTTAGACCGGACTCATAAATATTAACAATTTACCCGGAAAATTTTTTACAAAATTAATCCAATTATGGTTAGCCCTAATCATGCCTTCATCAATCTTTTTAACCGCCCTTGATATGACTGCCAATAGTTACTTATCATGCTATCATCAAGGAAGGATGAAAGCACCATTTTTTTCACCAATTCTGACTGTTTTAGCATTGTGGATAGAATATCCTGGGCCAGTTTGGAACCATCATTAATTACATCAAAACGCCTGGTAATGTAGGCGGGGTCTCCGTTTTTAAAAAATGTAAGTACGTTGTTAGCAGTTTCAATGCTATAAACCTGACTGGCAATTTGCATAGTGAGGTGCTCATTTGCGGGCATTTGGTCTGGATTTTTGCCTGCACCAGGTATAGGTTTTAAAATATATGTTCCTTGCCCCCCCTCATTGACAAGCCTTAACCTATTTTTTTTGAAGTAAAACCGAAAATTTTTCCTGAACACCTGAAATGGACAAATCTTTACGGTTCCCTTCAAATATTTCTTTTGTTTCATGATTGGATGCAGGTGAACCGTACGGCAAAATATTATGCACCTTTTTACCTTGAAAAACTTTTTTCAAACATGTCCTGCTGTAAATATCAAAACCTTCGGCCAATGTTGCCTGGGCAATTTTTTATTTCGGGTAAACTCACGGATTTTCTACTTTAATTACTCTTACTGCACCTATACTATCATGCTTTGCAGTAGTTATTATTAAGCCGAAATAATCATTTTTATCAATTCGGTTATATTTACACACTACCTGTTAGTTGGAGCCTTCCGGCAACATATTATAAAAAAATGGGAACAGGGATTTCGAATGATGTTCTTGTTCAATTTTTGGTAAGTAAGGCTTATGTCAGTTTTTTTGTGTTACCTGCATAACTTCTCTGCGTTCTTTTATTAGTTTTATTAATTCTTCAAAGTGCATTATAAAGCTCTTTTTCGTGCAGAAATATACTAATTTCTTTAAATACAATAGTATAGTACCCTATAAGGTACTAAATGTTAGATATAATAAAAAAGCCCAAAGATTCCTAATTTTGCATTGCAAACTTCAAAATAAAAATCATTGGCTTTATATTACCGCACTAAAATACGTATTTATGTTGTATTTTAATGTATGGCTTTTCTGAAAATTTTCGGTCACTTATGCTTTTCGATAAAACAGTTATCGTTTTCAATAACATTCCTGAAATCGGAGTCCCCAAGGTTTAGTCCTTTCATTTTATGAAATTTATTACGATATTTGAAATACAGATTTATAAAATTATTGACACTTTGTGAATATTTTCTTCATCTGCTGACTACAAATGTTCATATCCGAATTTCGCTGCCATATCCCTGCAAATTATTTTGATTTTTTCAATTTCATCATCGTGCAAAACTTTCCTATCGAAACGGACTTTTGATTTTGGGAAATCATAATCTAATTTAAACCTGGGAAATTTTTCTGTAACCCTGGCAATCTCCAAATTGGGGCTCTGAACAAAATCTTCGTATTTTATTATAACAATTTTATCTCTGTTTCGCTCTATTATCCCGGCAAGGTAATTCCACAACAAAGCCCTTTTAATTTCAAAATCTTTTTCCGACCCGATATCCTTAATTTCCTGTAACTGACTTATTTCAAGTACATAATTCCGATTTACATCTGATGGGAAATCCTCAAACTTAACATAGCGTAAATGCGGAAAACTTCTTTTCCATGAGGAGATTGTATCTATTGGGTTTCTGATGCAAGCTATTATTGGCATTTGAGGGTACTTCTTAATTATCTGCGGCAAAACGGCAAGATATGCCAGTGTATTCTTTGTAATAAGCGCAAAATCAATATTGCTGACATTTGCCACAGAATAAGAACTGTCTGCTATTTTTGAGGTATCTTCAATAATTTTTCCGTTATGGGTTTTATTCTTAATTGCCTTACCTTTATTTATCTTATTTCTGAGTATATTATAAAATGCCCCCAACCTCCAAAGTTTTGAACTATCCGAGATTATCCAGCTAACTTCATCGGGTTCATTCATTACTACCGTATTTTCTATTGAATCGAGCAATTTGCACATATAACTTGTGCCACTTCGTGGGATGCCGGTGATTATGGCGTTTCGGTGGTTGATACTGTTGTATTTTAGGCTGTTATAGTGCCAGTAAGAATTATTTGCGATTTTTGATAACCCCCGGGATAATTTTCTGTAAACCTTATTTATCATATTTATAACCCGCTTTTTGTTGACAGGAACAAACAGTGGTTTTAAATCTGCCAATAACATGCAGTTCTCCTTTAATAACGGATACTTATTTGTTAGATGTTTGATGAAACTATGAACTATTTCTTCATTTGGAATATTTAACGGGTAAGGAAAATGATAAAAAAAAGGAACTTCCGCTACAATAGGAAGTGAATGTGGATAATTAAAAAATTTATCTAAAACCTTGTACTTAAGATTCAGCTTTTGTACAACAACAGGCAGGGCAATTTGATCGAGCCAGGGCCTTTTATCAACTATGTGATCTGCTTTATCAATTATCTTGCAACACTCAATCCACTCCTTTGAAAAGTTCAGACCGTTGTCAACTGCTATTAACCCGGTGTTGTAGCAGGGCAGTATCTCTTCATTAGTAAGTTTTGCCCGAAACCTTTCTGTTGGATAGGGTAAGTTAAACAGTTCATAAACCTGTTTCCACTCGTTAAACCACGGCTGATTAATTGGCGAAGCACAAAATTGTTCTGTGAAATGTTCTACCGGG
>NIVA01000162.1 GCA_002254335.1 Bacteroidetes bacterium 4572_114
GTCGGGAGATCGGCAAAATTGTGGAAACCCCAACCAGTTCCCTGGAAAAAGATATGCTGCTTATTGTAAGCTTGAATTAGTTGTCATTTGTGGTAAGTAATGGTCAGTAATGGTCATTGATGGTCATTTATTGTCATTGATAATACAATAATGAGTCCGGTCTAAAAACGAAGTTTTTGAAAATTAGTGAAATTTAATTATTTTCAAACATAAGATTACAAGGTAATTAGAAAAGTTTATTAGCGCATCCATACGGACAAGTTTCGCGGCTAAATATTGCTTTTTAGACCGGACTCATAAATGTAACGAGGATTATTATTTGATATAAAAAAACGAGAAGATGAGTACAAATGAAATTAAAGGAAAATTGCATGAAAGCATCGAGAATATTGATGATAATGAATTCTTATTGACTATTAAAGAAATAATAGAGCATAAATATCAAGCTGAAGATTCGATAGAATTACCTGAATGGCAATTGAAAAGAATTGAAGAATCTGAAAGGCAAATTGAAAATGGTGAATTTTATACAGATGAACAGGTTGATAACGTAATTGATAAATGGTTAGGGGAATAGTCTGGTCAAAAAATGCACTTAGGGACAAAGTGCAAATATTAGGATATTGGCACAGAAGAATCGGAACTTTAACATATTCCCGAAAACTTGATGTAGAACTAAAACAATCCGTTAAACTTTTAAAAAGTTTTCCTAAAATGGGAAGGCCCTATAAAAATACCGAAATCCGTTTTTTGGTAAAGGATTATTATCATATTTTTTACAAATATTCTGATAATATAATTAAGGTATTACATATCTGGGATAGTAGAAGAAATCCAGATGATTTGATAATTGTAGGGTGATCTTCTATCAATTGCATTTATATCATATCCTGAAAAATAAAAATCATGAAAAATATAATTTTCGTTTTATTGCTGGTATTCAGTAGCCATTTGTTTGCTCAAGAACTGAATAAAGTTATTATCGACCCAAAACTTGAAAAGGAAGTGCTGATAGGAAAGTGCGACCGTGATGGTTTAAAATCCGAAGTTTTTGCTGAATATTTCAATGAAGGCTACAGTAATTACGTGCCCGATGAGAATATCATCAGGCAGTTGAAAAAGAAAAAGAAAGGCCTCAATATTGTAATCGTTATGGGATCGTGGTGTGGCGACAGTAAAGAGCAGGTGCCGAAGTTTTATAAAATATTAGACCAGATTGGTTTCAAAGAATCTAAAGTCGAATTAATCAGCGTCGATGGGGCCAAGAGTGCCGGCGATGAAGACATTTCAGGGCTTAATATACAACGTGTCCCAACATTTTTTTTCTACAAGGGCGGTCGGGAGATCGGCAAAATTGTGGAAACCCCAACCAGTTCCCTGGAAAAAGATATGCTGCTTATTGTAAGCTTAAATTGATTGTAATTGATTGTAATTTGTGGTAATTGATGGTAATTGATTGTAATTGATTGTAATTTGTGGTAATTGATGGTAATTGATTGTAATTTGTGGTAATTGAAAATATGATATTGAGTTCAACCTATAAAGCTGGTATTTGGGTGAATAGCTGTCAAACAGTTTAGGTTAAAGGTCAGATATATAATGTTTTAGATTCAGTGGTAATTTTGAGGTCAACTGTCTGACAGCTTTTCAGACAATAATCATTTCACACGAATCAAAACTTGTCCGTTCGTACGGGTGGATGGATGACAACCAAATGACGCAAAGCCATTGACCACCCAATGACGCAAAGCCATTGACCACCTAATGACACGAAGTAAAAAACAATATTTCATTATGAAAATTTGCAAAACCATTTCTGAAACGCAGGATTACGTGGCCAAACTCCGAAAAAGCGGTAAGTCTATTGGTTTTGTCCCTACTATGGGCGCATTGCACGCTGGGCATATCTCGCTGCTAAAAACTGCTTCTTTAAATAATGATGTTGTGGCCTCCAGCATTTTTGTGAACCCAATCCAATTTAACAAAAAGGAAGATCTGCAAAAGTATCCCCGCACTTTAGAGGATGATATCAGGAAATTAGAGGAGATTGAATGTGACCTGCTTTTCAATCCTGATGTTGATGAAATGTATCCCGAACCGGTTTTGGACAGGTATAATTTCGGGAATTTGGATAAGGTAATGGAGGGCAGGCACCGGCCCGGCCATTTTAATGGTGTTGCTGTTGTGGTGCGCAAACTCTTTGAGATTGTGAAACCCGACAGGGCATATTTTGGGATGAAAGATTATCAGCAACTAAAAATCATCCAGGCCATGGTTAGTAAACTTGGGCTGCCCGTTCAAATCATCCCGTGTCCCACCATGCGTGAACCTGATGGACTGGCCATGAGTTCGCGCAACGTGAGGCTAACTGCGGATGAACGTAAGATAGCACCAGTGATTTTCAGGGTTTTAAACGGTGTAAGGGATAGGATGGGACAACATGATATTGCTGAAGTTGAAAAATGGGCCATCCATCAATTGAACAATTATGATGAATTGGAAGTTGAATATCTTGAAATTGTTAATACCGGGACATTATCAAAACCCAATAGCCTGCCCGAACCTAACAGTTTAATCGTTTGCGCGGCCGTCAACCTTGGGAAAGTAAGGCTCATCGACAACTTGGTTATTAATTAGTATTTTTGCGCCCACAATGCACATAGAAATATTAAAATCAAATTGAAAAAGAATATTGTTTCGGTCATAAAAATCCTGTTTTTTCTTGCCATCGGAACCTTCTTTATTTGGCTGTTTTTGCGCCAACTAACCCCCGGACAAAAAAGAGAAATTTGGGATTTATTTATCACCGCTAATTATAGTTGGATAATACTGTCGATTTTCATCGGTATTTTGAGCCATGTGGTCAGGGCTTACAGGTGGAGGATGCTTTTAGAACCTTTGGGTTACCGGCCAAAAATATCAAATACATTTTTTGCGGTAATGATCGGTTATCTGGCCAATATGGCCTTGCCCCGCCTGGGTGAAGTAACACGTTGTGGTGTGTTGAACAAATACGAGAAAATCCCCATAAACAAAGCCATTGGTACCGTAATTGTCGAAAGGAGCATCGATCTGGTTACATTCATCATTTTGTTTTTTATCAACTTCTTTATCTTTTTCGATAAGCTCAACCTCTATGTTGATGAAAAAGTTTACAAACCATTGATGGAAAAGCTGAATATTTCGGATGAGACAACATTTTACCTATACATTTTAATCGGAATATTTGTAGTGTTTGCCGGTTTGTTCTTTCTTATCAGAAAGAGAATTAGTCACCTGAAAATTTATAAAAAAGTTAAAGAACTTCTGCTGGGGTTGTGGAACGGCTTATGGTCGGTAACAAAAATTAAAAAACCCTTTTTGTTTGTTTTCCAATCAGTGTTGATTTGGGCCTTATATTACCTGATGGTGTATGTTTGTTTTTTCAGCTTGTCCGAAACCAGTCATTTGGGGTTTGATGCCGCTCTGTCCTTGCTAATTTTTGGATCGATTGGGATTATGTTGGTGCAGGGTGGCATAGGGATTTACCCTGCCATTATTGCCGAAACCCTGGTGCTTTACAATATTACAAATATCTTTGGTTATGCCTTAGGGTGGTTGACCTGGACAGCCCAAACCCTGATGATTGTCGTGGCCGGTACCGTATCTTTAATTTTATTGCCAATCTATAATAAACGTAAACATGAAAAAACTTGAGCTGATAAATTCAATGATTTTTGAAGAAAAAGAGGATATTAAATTTTGGTTGGGCAATTGGAGGTTTTATCAAAAAAAGATAGTTTTTACCAATGGGTGTTTCGATATCCTCCACCGTGGGCATATCGACTATCTTGCCAAAGCAGCCGACTTGGGAGATATATTGATTGTTGGTTTAAATACCGATGAATCAGTTTCGGAGATAAAGGGAAGCGGACGCCCCATCCAGGATCAAAAATCCCGGGCGATGATATTATCTGCCTTGCATTTTGTGGATGCAGTAGTCCTTTTTAATGAGGGCACCCCCTATGATTTGATTAAATTCGTAAAACCGGATTTCCTGGTAAAGGGCAGCGATTACCAGCCCACCGACATTGTTGGCTACGACATTGTAAAAGAAAAAAACGGTAGCATAGTAACGATAGATTTTCTTGAGGGTTTTTCAACGAGTGGCATTATTGATCGTTGTAAGAAAACTTAAAATAAATATTATGCTTCTGAAAGTAACAAATGCAAAATATATTAATGACTATAAAATTGAATTGTTTTTTAATGATGGATATAATGGTATTGTTGACTTAAAGAATAGTATTAAAGGACAAGTTTTTATGCCATTGAATGATGTTGATTATTTTAAAACTTTCAAAACGAACCAGTGGACTATTGAATGGGATTGCGATGCAGATTTTGCTCCTGAATACCTGTATGATTTAATAATGAAACAAAGTAATAAGCAGGTCAACAAAATCTATAAGCAAGTGGGCTGAAACTGGTAAACTGAAGGAAAACGGGTTTGCAAAGTTATGCCCACTCAGATTGCACAAAACCAATTAACTAAGGTCTATAAAATTTGCAAAGTTTTTGCGTTTCAGTATAATTAAAAAATTGTTCACATAATAATATGCAGTGATGGTGAGCAGCATCGGCGTTCCGAAAGCCTTTCTGCTTATAGCCCGATCAATATAACCATAGAAATAAATGACACCGCCCAAACCCAAAACAGTATTTTATTGTCAGAATTGTGCCTACCAGTCGGTAAAGTGGTTAGGCAAATGCCCATCGTGCGGCGAGTGGAACACCTTTGCCGAGGAAGTAATCCAAAAAGGCAAGCCACAGGCTTATACACAGGTTCCCGGCCTGGCACAGCAAAGTATCCCCAAACAGTTAGAACAGATTCAATTTGAAAACGAAACACGGATTGATACGGCCAACAATGAACTGAACCGTGTGCTGGGTGGAGGCCTTGTCCCCGGATCGGTAGTGCTGGTCGGGGGCGAGTGAAATTGGACAGGCTTAAAATACTTTATGTTACCGGCGAAGAGAGCGAACAGCAAATAAAAATGCGTTCCGGGCGTATCGGACAGGATAATTCAAAATGTTTCATCCTCACCGAAACCTCCATGCAGGCCATTTTTTTGCATTTGGAAAAACTCAGGCCGCAAATAATAATAATCGACTCAATACAAACCCTTCATACCGATATTATCGAATCGTCGGCAGGCAGTATTTCCCAGATACGTGAATGTGCCAACCAATTGCAGCAATATGCCAAACTTGCCAATGTCCCGGTTTTTCTTGTCGGGCACATAACCAAGGATGGCCAACTGGCCGGGCCAAAATTGCTCGAACACATGGTGGATGTGGTGTTACAATTTGAGGGTGACAGAAACTATGGGTACAGGATTCTCCGGTCGATGAAAAACCGTTTTGGTTCCACTTCCGAATTGGGGATTTACGAAATGTTGGACACCGGTTTGCGGGAGGTCAGCAACCCTTCAGAGATACTGATTTCCCAAAGGGACGAACAACTCAGTGGGATCTCTATTGCAGCTACCATCGAAGGGTTGCGGCCAATGTTGATAGAAACACAGGCGCTGGTTAGCTCGGCAGCCTATGGTGTGCCACAACGGTCAACTACCGGGTTTGATGCCAGGCGGTTGAATATGTTGCTGGCAGTACTGGAAAAGCGAAGTGGTTTCCGTCTGTCGTCAAAGGATGTGTTCCTCAACATGGCGGGGGGCATCAGGGTGGACGATCCCGCAACAGACCTCGCAGTGGTTTGTGCCATACTCTCGTCAAACGAAGATATGCCGATAAATCAAAATTCATGCTTTGCAGCGGAGGTGGGATTGTCAGGTGAAACCAGGGCCGTTTACCGCATTGAGCACCGCATCAGTGAAGCTGAAAAGCTGGGCTTCGAAAAAATCTTCCTCTCAAAATATATCTTCAAGGACCTTGAACGCAAGCGGTTAAATATTGAATTGATACCTGTGGCAAAAGTTGAAGATGTGTTTAGGAAGT
>NIVA01000163.1 GCA_002254335.1 Bacteroidetes bacterium 4572_114
TCTTTTGCAAATTCATCCAACAAAGCGGGATCAGTGTTCAGCAGGGCAGGACTGTCAACAAGGCTGCTATCCTCAATATTTTCCGTATTCCAAATGTCGTTAAATGAACTTACATCTGCAACACAGGCATCCTCCCCTATCCCCTCCCTGAAAATCCCGCACAGGGAGAGTGTATTCCTTAAACTTTCGTTGAAAGACGACAGGATTTTAACTTTAAGTGAAGCTTGCAAACCAAGGCCTTTCACCGAGTTGTTGTACCAATAATCAATCTCAGTAAATAAATTGAACAAAGTTGTAAACTGATCCCTGACCCCACCATGTTTTTTAAGAATATCCTCAGAAGTTGTTTTTTGATAAGCAAGGTCAAACGTGGCTTTCAGTCCGTCGTGATCTTTTGTAAGAATAATAGAAACTAAGGTGCTGATATCATTTTCGATAAAAAGGGACCAGTCGCCATCTCTTTCGTTTGAACTATTATGATAGCGGATGAGTTTTGCAAATTCACGGGCATACATCAACAGGTCGTCAATCTCCCTTTCGTCCACCGAAACATAAGAAGGGTGTAGGGCACGGACCAATCGTTGGTTTTGATTTGTACCATCGCGTTGCAATGGATTCAGTATTATGCACTTCTTTTTCATTGTTCTGTGTTCATTGTTCCGTGTTCATTGTTCCGTGTTCATTGTTCCGTGTTCATTGTTCCGTGTTCATTGTTCTGTACGCTTCCGGCTTCTGTCTTAAGACCTGGAAGGTTTTGTTTTAAAGGGAAAACTGTGTTTGCAAGAAAGATACTTCTTTCTATCAGCCAAACCTTCCAGGTCTCTTCTCCACTCTCCGCGCTCCGATCTATGTTCTCTGCCCTCAATAATTAACACCTCATAATTCATAATTTTTCAAATACATTTACTTTTAAAATAAACTTAAACTTCTGTTCCTTCTGTCTTATAAAATGGATAGACGTAATTAAACCTTGTGTTTGTTACGGCTATGGTATAGTCGATGGTGATCTCGAGTTTTCCTTCGGTGTGGATTGGTTCCAGTGAGACATCGTTGACAATAATCCTCGGCTCGAAATACAGGATGGCAGTTTCGATCAATTCCCTGACATAAGTAATAAGGGTCGAATCGAGCGGTTCGAAGATCAGCCTGTCGAGGTTGCAACCATACTTAGGTTGCATGATCCTTTCACCTACGTGGGTGCTTAATAAAATTTCCAGGCTTTGTTCGATATCATCCCTGCCCGATGCCATTTCCAGTTTCCGGTCGGTTTTTCTGAAAGTCGGGGGGAAACCCCAGCCTGTTCCTATGAATTGATGATCTGATTCCATAATTATCCAATTATTACTGTGGGGGCGCCAACTGCGGCAGATGCGCCACAAATACATACATCGCCCACACGGAGTGCCGGCTTGCCGCCGATTAGCACAGTTGCGCTTCCCATTGGGAAAGGGCTTACCGTTGGCTGATGGCCAACTGGAGGCAAAGCACAGACATGGTTATCGGTTGCCACTGCTGCGGGCATTCCTGCGATCAATACAGTAGGAACCCCCGGCCCTATGATAGTACCGCCATGTGTTGAAATATCAGTTACCCTTGCTGCTGCCGGCATATTTTTTTCTAATTAATTTGTACGATCGATCCTTTAACAATGGCTGTTGCACTGGTGGATAATTCCGCTCCGGCACCACCCTCTGCTTTGAAGTTGGAACTTGCTTTCAGGTTTAGGTTTGTTCCTTCGATGGTGATATCGCCGCCGGCTTTAATATTGATGTCGCTGGCGGATTCCATCAGGATACCGGAAGAATCCATGGTCAGTTTGTTGTTATTCTCATCTACGATTTCCACTTTCCCTTCATCATCGCTGAAAGTCATAATATTCCCGTTGGGTGTTTCAATTTGAATGACTTTTTTATCATCGTCGAACATTAGTTTCATTTCGCTGCGGGTAACAAATCCCTTTTCGTGATTGTCATCGCCCGGCGTAACAGGAGCTGGTTTTGCGCTGCTGTTCATCATGCCAAGAATTACAGGATTGCGTGGGTCATCGTTAAAGAAGCCAAGCACAACTTCATCGCCAATTTCGGGCATGAAGAAAGACCCTCTGTTATTTCCAGCATCAAGTAAGGCTATCCTGGCCCACACCCCTTCGGACTGATCCCAACACCAATATTCGTGATCCAGTTTTCAGCATTAATTTCGTGCCTTACCGAGGATACAAAAGCAGTACCGTTGAAGCGGCCGCCCATGCCATTCAATTCCACAAGGTTGCCGGGCTTAACATTTCCAACCCCCTGAATTTGTACCCTGCCTTTTATTTTGGAAAGTTTGCTCTTTGAAATCCGGGCATTGGCCCAATCCTGCAACTCCACATCTTTAATGCTACCACCATGTGCCAACGAAAAGTTTTCGAGGCCGATAATTTCGGAAAGTCCATCTGGATCGATATTGCCCGGCAAGGCCCCTGTAAAAGCTTCTGATTCCGACTCGATGATTTCCTGGCTGGAACCATCCCACGATGTGGCCTTTACGGAAGCAAACTGGCCGCGGGCATCCATTTCGGTTTCGATGGGCAACCGTTGTAGGTTCAATATTTTTATCAAGACCAATAGCTGAGGCAATCTCTTCGATGATCTCACTATCCTTCGATTCATAATAATATTTACTCTTGCGGCCAACGGTGAGCTTTACTGCCTCATCCCGACATTCCACCTGAAATACCGAAGGCTTGTCTTTGCGTGCTTTCACACTGTTTTTCACAACAATCCCTTTAAAGATAACCTCCTCGTCCGAATGGTACCCGGCATGTATTTCTATTTGTCTGCCCGGGATAAACTCGTCGGAATTACTAATCGGAAAATCTTCCTGTGCAGGGTCGCCATCTTTAAAAGTGATTTGCGCCGAGCTAATTCGATTGGCTTGTTTCAACACAACAACAGAAAGTACCTGGTAAGTTTCACTCACCTGGTTACCTTCCGAAAGGATTTTAAAAGAGGGCTTGTCGGAAGGTGCTGATGTTGGTATTTGTCGGTCTTCGGGCATTATTTTTCGATGTTTTTAACCGGTGGAAAACTCAATTCTGTTCCTGTGGCCAGGCTCCTGAAATGTTTTAACTTGTTGGCCCCGGCCATTTGAAAATAGTAAGACGGATCGCCATAAATCTGAAATGCCATCGATGGCAATGTGGTTTTGTCCTTTACCATTCTAACATGCGTAAGGTCGGGCGAACTTTTGCGCTCTTTGGCCACGCGAAGGGTTTCTTCGATATTTTCGGAAAATACCGCCTTTACCTTTGCACGCAATGGATCACCGTTGGATTTGAATAAATTATAGGTAATCTCCGCTGATTTCAAAACACATTTTACCGAAAGTTTGCCCCAGGATAATAAGAGGTAAAACGGGCGGTGGATTTCCCCATCATGCTTTCCGGTAACTTTGAGGAAATGTTCGACCTCTTTGTGCACATCTGTCTCTTTGACAACAGCACCTGTTCCATCAAAAACCAGTTCGAAGGTATAATCCTGTGGCTTGATCTTACCAAAAACCTGTGGACTACCTGTTGTTCCCGCGCCCTGTTCATCCTGGTATTCCAGTTCATACTTTTGGGTATAAGATGTAGGATTGAACATCACGGTAAACGTCTCCACCGCGCTATCAGAATAATCCGCCTGGCGGTGCGCTTCGATGATCATCTTTTTCAATGGTCCTGCCATTTATCGCTCCTTTCTTTCTTTCAGAATCTCCAAAACCTGTTCTACGCACTCCTGAATGATCAACTGCTTTTGCTTTTTATCGAGCTTTGCAGAGTTTCCGGCAACACCTTGTTGGTCGTTAATTTGAGCTTTTATTATTAGCTCTCTAATTTCGATTGGCATAGTTTATAGTTTTCGCATGATTCGATAAGTAAGTTCCATCGACTCTATTACCAGTGCATTATCCTGTGCTTTAAAATCGGAAACTGACCATTTTACAGGCCAGGCCCCAAAGAATTTCCAACTGGCAAGGGTGGCATGTTCTTCATTCAGGAGTACTACAACAACATCGGTGGGCTGAAATTTAAACAACTCAATTGCATCCCTGCACCACTTTAAAACCCTGGAATCCACATTTAAGCCCCTCTTCAACACAAGGTTGTTGAACTTGATGCCTGTGGGCAATTTGTATGTTACATCGGCACCACCCTCCTTCAAATCTTCGGTAACAACTTCGGCACCAATGCCCGTAACCTCCTGAAAACGATTGTCGCCCCCCGGCAAACCGAGGCCAAAATCCACCAAAAAATGGAAACTGACCGGTATGTTATGTACATCTTCCATAGAACCAATTTATTGTCCACTCATTAAGTCAAATGTTGTTATTGATCAAACACCAAATAGCAAATCTTAAAAATCAAATAAATCTCAAAAATCAAATTTCAAAAGTCTAAAACAGTTTTGAATATTGTCCCGAACCCCAATAGCTATCGGGGTCGGGATTGACGCTTGAGTTTTGCCATTTCACAAACAACACTGATCATTCGTTGTCGATCCTTATCCCCTCATGGGCGATCTCTACCTGCTCGATGGCTACCTCGTTGCCATTGGCCTTAAGATCGGGTGAAGTAATTTTGGTAGGCCATGCATTGATAACCTTCCACACCATTACCGGATTGTGTTCTTCGTCGAGCAGGCTGATGGTGACATCCCTTCTTTCGGGCTTGTTCATTTTAATCTCGTTGTACCAGGCGTAAAACTCGTTGTCGCCCTTGAAAACACCCCGCTTTAGGGTGATGTTGCCATATTTTTTCAGCCCCGGCATTTTAATTACTGAATACTCGGGACTTAGTCCGTCGCGGTATTCGATGGGCTGAACCTCTATATTCAACCCGGTCACTTCGGAGAATCCTATTTGGGTCCCGCCCCATTCAACCCGGAAGTGAAAAACTGTCATTGGGTAAGCCATAACTTTATGTTTTTTATTATTTTGCTTTTAATTAATTGATAATGATTACGATTCAATCATTTTATGAGAGAATTTGAGTATGATAAATTCGGCGGGCCTAACAACAGCCATCCCAATCTCAACAATCATCCTGCCTTCAAGAATATCTTGTTGGGTCATTGTCAGCCCCAGGCCAACCTTTACGAAATAGGCTTCATCAGGCTTGGCGCCCTGCAATGCACCCCCCTGCCATTTTTGATAGAGATAACCTTCGATCATCCCCCGGACCTTGTTCCAGGTATTGGCATCGTTAGGCTCGAAAACTGCCCATCCTGTTGATTTTTTAACTGATTCTTCCACCATATTAAAGAACCTGCGGACCGAAATGTAGCGCCACTCATTATCGTTGCCTGCCAGTGTCCTTGCGCCCCAAATCAAAATCCCCTTTCCGGTAAACGGCCTGATGGCGTTGATGGATTTCCCGGCATTGACATCTATGTTCAGGCTTTCCTGTTCATTGTCGTCGATATATTCAGTAACCCCAAAAATGGAATTCAGGCTTACGTTGGCCGGGGATTTCCACACGCCCCTGTCATTGTCAACTTTGGCATAAACCCCGGCAACAGCACCACTCGGAGGTATCCTCGACATCTCTTTGCTGATGTTGTTTACGATGTTTGAAATGATGGAATGGTTCTCGTAAAGTGTTTTCTGTGCATTTGAAGAATGGATATCGGCAGCGGCTGAAATCTGATTGATAAACCCGATAATTTTATCGAAAATATCCTGTAATGCAGGAATGGCCAAATTAACAAGAGAGCTATAATCTGCACCATCAGATAAAATATCATCCAAGATTAGATCATCATCATCCGTATCAAATTCTTCGAGCCAGGCCAGGGGCATTTCATAACCGGCATAATCCAAATCGGTAGCCGCATCGTCCTTGAGTGATACGGCCTGGATTGCCGGGTTCTTTTCAAATCCAATTAAATTAAATACTGCAGTTTTAAGAATTTGATCCGCATAGGAATTGAGATCATTTGCAAGATTTTGACCTTTCAGGTCATTCGCCCAACCTGCCAGGTCAACAGCAATATCCCGAAGATAATCCAGCAAGGCATTAAAGTCGCCATCGGCCAAAGATGCAAGATAAGCGTTTTTCAGTTCCTTAAAATGATCCTTTATTGAAGGGTCGCCATTCAACAGGCCATCAACCGTAGCTTTAATTGTTGCAACATCTGCCACAGCAGTATTGGTGGTTTTTACGAGGTCGTTCAAATCACTGTCGGAAGTAAGCAGCGCCAGGTTAAGCGGATTATCGGCACTATCGGTAACCTTGTCTTTGAAGATGCTAAAATCAACATCCTTTGCATAGGTTGTAAACAACCAGGGCGTGTAGGCAGCACCATATTTTAGGTTGTTAATGCCCACATTGTTGCGAAACCCTTCAACACCTTCGTCCCAACCGGCCACTTCAGAAAGATCAAAAACCGAAACCCTGTCCTGAAGTTTGTTACACTGTTCGAGGGCCAGCTTTTGCAAAGTATAAAGATCATTTACCGAAGGCAATAACACAGCATCCGGGAAGAGGATAATAGTGGGTTCATCAAAGTTTTTCAGTTTATCCAACCCAACCCTGAACCCGGGATCATTCTCCGGATCGGTTTCGTTGCCCATTGTAATGGTATCATCTTTATAAAGTCCAACCGAAATAATATAACAATCACCCCCTCCATTGTCAAAAAACAACCGAAGGGCATCATACATATAATATATGGTGTCGAGGGAGACTTTGGAAACCGCATAGTTATTGTCTTCATCCACCTCAACATCAACAGATGAAACCTCAAATGCGCCTCCATAATAGTTCTTATATTCCAACAGAGATGAAACTTTTGTGGGCACATTAACCAAACGTTGGCCCTTTTTCTCTGCCTTTTCAGTATATCCGATAAAGGCCGGGATAGCCGTTTCCACTTCGGCAACCGAAGGTGGAAAGATGGATATTTCTTTAACATAAACTCCCGGGGTTTTGTAACTCATGATATTTGTTATTAATTAAACATATATGTACATTTCGTAATAAATCTCATTATTGTCCTTTTTCAAGATACTGCCCATCACAGGATTTGGCAGGCCGCGGATTTTAATACCATTGTGTTTCAGGATGATACTGACCGGCTCTTCGGCCGAGGTTATAGGATCATCTGAAAGTATCCTTCTCTCCTCAACATCATCGCCACCTACTTTGCTGAAAGCTACCGGGCCTTCCACCGTTAAATTACTGACGTCGATGCCATTGCCAATATTTTCCGGGTTTTTGATCCGAGGTTATAATTGCCTTTTCCACTGATTGCATCATTCTCAACAAACCGGTACGATGCAGGGACAAGGTTGTTTGGCGGATCGGTGAACCCCCCGGTATTAGA
>NIVA01000164.1 GCA_002254335.1 Bacteroidetes bacterium 4572_114
CCCGGTTGGTATGTTACCAAAATAAAGCATGTCCACGCCTTCTGGTTTCAAACCTTTGGCCTGTAGCTGATTAATCACACCAAGGGGGTAATTCACCCATTCGGTGCCATGCTTTTTGTTGATGTTTGGAAATGGAATGTTTGTCGTGTATTTGAAATTTTCGGAAACCAGATTAATAATATCATTGTTTCTTTTTCTAATTAATAACCAGGTGCCAAATTTAAGTGCACATGGCAAAACATAACCATTGTTATAGTCGGTATGTTCGCCAATCAGGTTGACCCTTCCCGGGGCAAAATAGATGTATGGTTCCAAACCGGGGTTTCCGAAATGTTTGAAAAAGGATTTTTTTAGTGTGTTTATATCCATCAGTAATTGTATTTCTTGCTTTTGACCAAAACTATCTGACAGCTATTCATCCTAATAGTTTCAGGTCCATGACTAAATTACAAATTTACTTTTTTTTAATGGGACATTTTGTATTTAATTTGGAAGGGGCAGTACATCAATTATATACAATTGTTTGTGTGGGTACTGCGGCCGGGATTGGAGTGGTAGCTTGTTGAAATGCCGGCTGAAGTTTTTGTTGGTGGGCGGAGGCTGACGAAGGAAGACCCCGCACCACCATACAAAAACCAGCCGGCATGAGACAACTACAAACGGAAAGCCCGCCTTGCCGCCCAAAAAAATATCATTATGGTAACCTCTAAAAATGCAAATTTCTGCGTTGCGGCACGAATTTAAAATCCTCATTTACAAGAGTAAACTCTGGTATTAAATTTGCTTGCGCCTTGAACTTCACTATTTTTAGAGGCTACCTTATGAATGAGATAACCGCCATTTGATGCGTTTTGAAATAGTAAAAGATGCAACAGATGATGCGGAATTGAGCATGTTGGGATGGCCTGTAAAGTGTAAAATAGAATTTGTCATAATTTTTTATTTACTTTTGTCAAGGAAGAAATTAATTAATAAACACTACCGGATGAATTATCATAAAATTTACTTTTCGATTTTATTGCCCGCATTACTTTTGATAAGTTTATCAGTTGGGGCACAGGATATGGACTACAACCAACGGCTATCTTTATTTCCGCCTCAACAGGAGGAGGAATTAAACTTAACCGGATGGCGGTTCGGGATAAATATGGGAATGTACTTTGCCAATCAACAGACAGTTGGGTTTTATAACGGCATCCCTGAAAATGTAAATAAAATCCAATGGGTGCTCAACAATGAATATTGGTATGATGAGATTAGGCAGGAGCTGAACAGCCACGAGATAATTAAAGACCCCGACGATGTGCCCCCGGGCTGGCAGGGAGAATATGATATATGGAGGATAGATAACGGAGTTGCCCAGGGCGACGACACAAAATGGTGGATATATTATCCGGATTTAAAATATAATGCCGCCATTTCGCCCGGGTTTTATTTGAAATATAATTTTAATAATTCCACCGGTATATTCATTCAATCGAACTATGTAAAGTTAAAAACAAGTGGGATTTTCCAGATGGTGATCGATTCGGTTAACTATGTCTCAAATCCCGCGCTACGTGCCGGATACCTGCGTGGGCAGGAAGAGCGTGTTACGATAGATATTGGTATTTCTAAGTTTTATCCGGTTGGCGAAATTACCAACATTTTTATCGAAACAGGTTTCCATATGAACAGTACACGTGTGCTTGAAGATGAGATACAAATTGGTAATAAGCGATATACGATTATAAATCAATATGGTGACAGACAATATGTTCCCAATTCAAATATGACGGCATACGAAATTTATCAGGGTGGTATTGGTTTTGGGATATTTTTATCAGGAGGGGTAAAGTTTATACTTAACGAAAAAATCTCTATTGATCCGGGGATACAATTTTATTATAAAAAAGTTAACCTGGAAGGATATTCGGATTTTGCCATGGACTATTATCTTTATGTTAGGCTGATGTATGATTTTTTTGGAGAGTAGGGGAGGGGGATTGGGGAAATGGAGTGGTGGAGGATTGGGGAAATGGAGTGGTGGAGGAATGGAGTATTGGAGAGATGGAGTGTTGGAGTTGGAGTGCTGGAGTTATGGAGGATTGGAGAGATGGAGTGGTGGAGGAATGTGGAGAGATGGAGGATTGGAGAGATGGAGAGTTGGAGGAATGGGGAGACTGTGGGACGGAGAGATAAAGCGATATAAAAACCTGATGATCCGGGAAGATTTCCAACCATGACAGGGTTTTAAACCCTGTCAGGGTTTGATGAAGAAAACCTGACTATTAAGTGATTATGTAAATTTATTGATGAAATTAATTGAAAATGGAACCCGAAAAGCTGTTAGAAAAATATATCGATCCGGCCAATAAAGTTTACCAAATCCTTATCAAACATTCTACAGCCGTAAAAAACCTTGCCCTAAAAATTGCAGACCATAACCCGCACTTAAATATTAACCGCGATTTGTTGGCACAGGCAGCAATGTTGCATGATATAGGTATAATAAAGACCAATGCCCCCGACCTTGGTTGTTTTGGTGGTTATCCTTACATCTGCCATGGTTACCTGGGTCGTGAAATACTCGAAAAAGAAGGCTTGCACCAGGTAGCACTATTTTGCGAAAGGCATACCGGCACAGGTATCTCAAAAGAGGAGATTATTAAACACAAACTTCCCCTGCCACACCGCGATATGATGCCGGTAAGTATTGAGGAAAAAATATTGTGCTATGCCGATAAGTTCTTCTCAAAATCAGGCAAAAACCTGAAAGAGCCAAAAAAGCTGAAAAAGATCCACAAGAACCTTTCGAAATATGGAGAAGATAAACTTCGGCGGTTTGATGAGTTTATTGGCATGTTTGGGATTTATTATGTTTATTGGTAAAGTTACAGACCCCATCCCCAGCCCGTCCCCTGCCCTGTCCGCCGCTTCGCTTTGACAGGTGGAAAAGGGAAGGGATCCCCCACGCACAAGCCTCTGCAGCAGCTTGTGCGGTGGCATCCTCCCCCTTCGACCGAAGGAAGTCCGTATGGAAAGGGGGAGTTAGGGGGTTTATGGTAGCAGGTGTTTGATTTGGATTGATTAGAAGCAGCTAAATAATTACAAAAAAATTTAGAATCCTAATCCCGATAATTATCGGGACAAAACTCAAAATAATATCAAAGATTAAAAGATAAAATGATTAAAATAAAAAAACTAAATAATCAATGTCTTATCGTAGAGTAATTTAGGAAGCTGTCAGCATTATCTGTGGATAGTTTATGGATTTTGGATTTTATTTTTTTTATTTGTTTTGGATTTTGGATTTAGTCCCGAAAGCTTTCGGGATGAGTTTAGATTTTTAAAATCACCGACTTTATGGATGGACACTACTTAATACCTGGGCTACCACAAACCCTAAATAATTCCCGATAGCATATCCCACAATACCAACCGTCAACCCCGAAACTACAATTTCACGGTTGTTCATGGCACCGGCAACAACCGGAACAAATGGCGGGCTACAGATTAATGCCGTGGAGGTTATGATCATGGTGTCGGTATCTATTTTAAAGATTTTTGAGAGAATGGACTGAAGAAACAGGGAACCGAAAACAATGAGGGAAAGGTAGCTTAGGATGACCGGCGTTGACCCGGCCAGTTGGTCAATATCCACCATTGAGGCAACATCCAGGCTGAAGATAAGGATAAGGTACATGCCCAGCTCAAAGGTTTTGTCAATCTTGTTAATTTTTGGTATCATCGATCCACCGATAGCAAGTGTTGTGATAATTAAAATGACCACCACCATCTGGCTCTTTTCAGGTACCAGGAGCGACACCCCGCCGGCAATGGCAAAAATCAAGACCGACAACCCAAGGGTCTTAAGTAAGGGGAGGAGTTTCCCTTTTTTCAATATTCTGCTATAAGCATCCATCCCGTGGAGGGCTGAACAACTGTCATGCTTTATTTTCCCAAACTTGAAGGGGCGGAGAAAAAGATTGAAAAACCGTTGGCCAATTGTGATAAGAAACAGAAAATATACCCCCGAAATCAGCATATCATAAGTATGTGCCAGCAGGTAAACATCTGCGTCAATATCGAGCATTATCTTTAATGCAGCAAGGTTTGGCGTGCCCCCGGTATATACCCCGACCAGCATCCCCCCCAACTTCCACAGTTCGGGAAATGATTGGCCGTGTAGCACAAAAAATCCAACAAAAACCATCACCACAACACTAAGCAAACCAAAAAGCAGGGAGAGTGCCGTGGGGCCGGCCAACTTTAGCCACTGTTTTATGTTGGATGAAAACAGCAACAATGGAATGGCCAGCGGAATTGTGACCATGGTGATAAGTTCCTGGGTTTCACGGCTGCCTTCGGGCAAAATGCCGAGGTTGCCAACAACGAACCCCAATACATAAGCCACCACTACAGCACCGATTTTATGGATAAACATGGAGCGGTTATCCAGATATAATATTAGTAAAGGTGCTAATACATAAAAGAGGACCAGTGTAATTTGACCAATCATTAGTGTAGAATTTTTACCGGCAAAGCTAATGAATAAAATGGGTTTTGGGTTTCCCTCCTTCGCCTCGCTACGGCGGGCAGGCAGGTTTCGGGTTGTGGAAGGGATGCAATCCGCGGTCCCGAAAGCTTTTGGGAACGAGGGGATGGCGGCCCTGGCCCTGAACTTAACCAGGGTTTCCATCCCTTTCCTTCGGTCAGGGATTTAAACCCTTGCACTACACAAGTTTCAGGTTGTGCCTGGCTTCCTTCAACCGACACCCGGTATCGGACACCCGTCCTTCGCAGGTTTCAAATTTCAAGTTTCAAGTTGTGTTTGGCTTCCTGTATTTTGCTCTTAGCTTTCAGTTCCCGAAAACTTCCAGGATTGGTGGAGGTTGGAAAGTTAGTGAAATGAATGGTGGGAGTAAAACTTTCCATTCCCGCACGTGCGGGAGGTAATATTTTTGCGGTCTTTACCTCTATCCTACAGAAAAGTTCTTACCTTTGAGAAAGAAAAACTTAACATCATATCCAATGGATTCGCAACACAGTAAGTATTATGGCTTTGGGCCAAAAGAACAATTGTTGTCACAAGAAGAGAAGCTTGAGGTTGGCAGCAGGAAGAAAAAACTGATTATTGGTTTACCGAAAGAGGTCAGGCTCCAGGAACGAAGAATTGCGCTTATTCCTGATGCCGTTAAAATGTTAACAGAAAACGGGCATGAGGTGGTTGTTGAAAAAGGGGCCGGCGCAGCAACACATTTCAGCGATCTTGCTTATGCTGAAGCAGGGGCCGGAATTGTGGATACGGCTGCAGAGGTTTTTCAATCGGAGGTTATTTTAAAAGTTGCCCCAATAAGCC
Source organism: Bacteroidetes bacterium 4572_114 (assembly GCA_002254335.1). Taxonomy (GTDB): domain Bacteria; phylum Bacteroidota; class Bacteroidia; order Bacteroidales; family 4484-276; genus 4484-276. Next base: position 5,342 of record NIVA01000164.1, read on the forward strand.
TGGATGAAATAGAATTTTTAAAAGAGAGACAAACATTGCTGTCGGCACTACACCTCACCTCACATGACAAAAGCTATTTCCAGCAATTGATCAGAAAAAAAACCACAGCCATTGCATTTGAATATATCAAAGATAAAACCAATTCTTCACCGGTGGCCCGATCTATTAGCGAAATTGTAGGGGCCACCTCCATTCATATTGCATCCAAATATTTAGCGCACGACCAATATGGGATGGGCCGCATGCTAGGTGGCTTTACGGGCATTGCACCTGCCGAAATTGTGATTTTAGGGGCCGGCACCGTTAGTGAATATGCTACAAAGGCGGCACTTGGCTTAGGTGCGTTAGTTAAGGTATTCGATAATTCAATCTATAAACTCAAACAATTGCAGGATCGTCTGCAGCAAAATATTTTCACTTCAACTATCCAGCCCGATCAGCTTTTAAAGGCTTTGATCGCAGCAGATGCTGTTATTTGTGCAGTCTATGCCAGGCAACACCGTTGCCCAATCCTAATTACCGAAGATATGGTTTCGCAAATGAAAGCCAGTTCTATCATCGTTGATGTAAGTATCGACCAGGGCGGCTGCGTGGAAACCTCCCACATTACTACACATAGCGACCCGGTTTATCAGGTACATGGCATAACCCATTATTGTGTGCCGAATATTGCTTCCATGGTGCCACAAACAGCCTCCATCGCATTAAGCAATTTCTTTACACCAATGCTGATACAAGCAGGTGAAATGGGGGGCATAGACAAATTGTTGGGCCAGGATTTTTATTTCAGGCAGGGTGTATATCTCCTCAATGGTATTTTAACCAGTAACCTGGTGGGTGAATATTATGGCCTCCCATTTCAGGATATCGATCTTTTGATGGCAGCGTTTCATTGATGAGTCCAGTCAAAAAAGTCAGGGTTTGAATATGCTTGTTGATTACTACAAGTTTTAATTCAGATAACCAGTCTGATAAAAATTCAAGCCCTGACTAAAATGGTCTTCTTTGTGAATTCTAATCTTTTTCCCTCCCCAATCCTGATAATTATTGTGGCTTTTAGGATAACTTCAACCCACTTCGGGGTTGGGGTGACATACGATTAGTTGAAAGCCCTCAATTGCATTGGGGGTTATTCACATTCTGTCCTACGGACAGCCGGAATCCCGGGGGGGAATTTTCCTGACTTTCCAGTGCCTGCCAGGATTTCGTCAAGAGAAAAATGAGGTTTCAGGTTAGAGTAATTGGATGGGGAATTTCCCTGACTTTCCAACGTCCGTAGGACTTGGAAACGTCAAAATAAACAAAGGGACAAAAAAAAGCCCGGCCATTTGGCCGGGCTTTTTGTGTGTTATACATCAAAGCCTATTTAATTACAACCTTCTCGATACGGAGAACATCGTCGTTGATAAACTTGATGAAGTAAACGCCCTTAGGCTCGGCGCTCAGGTCAACCTCCTGTGTTTCGAGGAGTTTGGCTTCGAGGACTGCCTGGCCTTTAGCATTGACGATCACGTAATTAATATCCTGATCCAGGTTGGTGATGGAAACATTGAAAATTCCATCGGATGGGTTAGGATAGATTGAGAGCCCGTTCAGTGCCTGAACATTGACGCCTGTAACGGTCATGGTAAGATCGGTAACTACCGACAAACCATTAACAGCAAACAAGCCATCAGCATTTGGTGCCTGAACATCGTATGTTACACTTAGGATAAACTCGTCGCCAGTTGCCGGACGGTAGAGTTTATAGCTCAATGTTTCGCCTTCTACAAAACCATCTGCCGACAGTGTGGTAAAGTCGTCGGCAAATGCCTTGAGACCAGTACTTCCGGTTACAACTTCGGCAATACCTGCACATTGTCCATCGGCAGTAAATGCGCCAATGATGTCGCCGGTCAATAAGTCGGCACTTGCAAACTCGTTGAAGATAACTGCATGTGAAACACCAGTGTAGTTCACTGCGTTCCAGTTTGTGTTATTTTCGATGCGGTAAGGCTTGTTAGCTGAAGCACCATCTGCAGGAGCACAGTCCAGGAAGGTAAAGCTACCTGCCTCATTCATCTTGCATCGGCCATAAAGCCTGTAATTGGCAGTACAGCTTCCTCTGTCATCTTACTTACATAACCATGGGCATTAGTAAAGTCGCCCATTGTATTAATGCCGAATTCAGGATAGAACAGTTCGCTGAAGTGTTGTGTAATTATCATCTGATCGAGAACAGGGGCCATTACCTCTTCCATGCCCATCCTCATGTCGGGATTGATGTATGAAGACCATGCGTTCCAACCCTCGGGCATAATTATTTCCTGGGTCAATGCACCTACAATGAGTTGTACCGGTACAGCAAGGGTTGGAGTAACAGGATCGTTGGAAGTAAATACAATTTCGGCATTGTATATTCCTGCTCCAACACTTTCGGCACTAAACATTACATCCATAGTAGAAGGTGGATCACCTGGGTTTATAGTTCCCATTTCAGGGGCAATTTGCAGCCATGGAACTGGTGGGCCTGCTATTTCAAGGATATAATCCCCAAAGTTGCTACCGTAACCATAAACTTTGGCATACCAGGTTTCGCCATCTAACATAGGCCCGGTGGTGATGAACGACTGGAGGGCTTTAGTGTTGCACTCGCCACTGTCATCGTTGAAGTAAGCCCAAGTTCCATCATCACAAGCATACCATACTTCCAATTTGGTATCGAAACTTGATCCGCAAAGCGAAACGTCAACAGCATCATAATCCT
>NIVA01000165.1 GCA_002254335.1 Bacteroidetes bacterium 4572_114
GTAGGCGTTCACCTCCACGAGGGTGTCGCCCGGCATGACCACCGATGCGCCGATACATGAATCGTTTGCCATCAGCCCGATCTCCACCACATCTTCCAGCGAATCGGTTTCGATGTACCAGGGGATGTATGAAGCAAACTCGGTGTAACCGAAATACTCCGTTCCAGCGCGATCTTCGCCTTCAGACGGTTCGCCGTCCTCATTCCAGTAAAGGGTGCAGTTTTGGGATACTTCCACTATTACACAATCACCGTATTCTAACGGTGCAACACTGGCCGGACTGAGCCATTTACCGGTAGATGTTTTTGTCATTGTCCAATCCTGTACCTGAATTTTGGTAAGGTATTCCCATACACCCACAAAAGCATCTTCCGGCTCCAGCGACATGGGCATAAAATAACCGATCCAGTTTTCGGGGTTACCGCTTTGCCCTCTGTATAACTGTATTGGGGTGTTCAGGTAAAGATCGGTGCCGTACATGGTGTGGGTGAAGGTGCCCTGGTCCTGTATGTTCAATTTGTAGCCTTTGGTGCTTTTAATTTCATTAAATGGTGTACTACTCCATGTTCCATATGTCCGTACTATAAACTGTTCATTACCGTCCTCATTGCTATAAAAGTTCAAGTTATATGGAATAGGATTCAAATCTTCTAATGTAGTAGTTGCTACCACCGGATCATTGCCAGTTCGTTGCAACCGTGGGTAAGACAGCCACTGCCAGGGGGTATCCATTGAACGGGTAAACGGGCAGGTGGTTTTTGATGAAGTAGCTATACCGTGGTTACCGGTGTAGAGGATGGCACTTTCAGGGTTGAAATATGAGAGGTTGTGCCCGTCAACCGTGTTTATGAGATAGCGATTGGCGGAAGTAACTGCCAATATTTTTTGGAAAAACCATAAATATTGTTGTTCGGACTTATTGTTAAATCAGTAACCTTAATACCATTTTCATCAAGGGGATATGTAGCATCCACTGTGTAATTAATAGGGTCAAATTCTAACAAGGTAATGTACTGATCATCATCCGAATCAATACCACTTATGAGAATCTTGTTTCCTGCAGAGTTGAAGCATAGGCTGATTGGATTATAAAAGGTACCCTCATAGAATAAGTATTCTTGTCTAATATAGTCCAGATTGTCTGCATCGTATGTGTATATTTTTTTTCAACACTTGTCCAATGTATATAAATGACTTGCAGATGGATCATACTCAAGGTCTGTGCAGCCAGGAATTTCAGTGCTATTAAAGTCTAATGAATTGGGAGTTGAGTAATGAAAATAAACCAATGGAACAGTCCCACAGGTATTTGAATAACACATAGTAAAATAAATCCTTTCTCCAAAATGTTTAATTACATAGTGGATTTTTTTGTCTATAACAGTAAGATCAAGGCTCTGTAGAATGCTTATGCCTGAAGTATTAAAATCAATTTTTGCAAACTTCACATGCTTATTACCACCAGTTCTCACTTCGAAGGCTACTATTACATCTGTTTGTTTATCTTCATTAAAACAAAAAATTGAAATGGGGTTGAAATATACATTTTCGGGTGAAATTTTTACCAGGGCATTCTTGTGCCTACATATGACGTAACCATTACCATTGCTTTTACTCACGCTATAATAGCGCCTGTCAAGTTTTTGACAAACACCATTGATTATTCCACCTGTTTCATAGATTGATTTTTGCATTTGGTTATCAAACTCAAAAAAGTCGCCCGACAAAGAAATTGTGCCTGACAATAAAAAGCCGGGGGTATTATTGATCGCCAGGCTTGTACAATATCCATCAATAGAATATTCTGTGGTGTCATTAAGTTGATCTATTTTAACAATTTTGTCTTCTTTCCCTACCCAGGCATCCGATGAATTTATTTCCAATGAAAGAGGTATATCCTCATAGAAATGTATCAACTCCTCAGTATCCTCATAAAATTCATTGGTCTCCGGATCGAGTAATATTTTTCCATAATATCCTGAATGACCTGACTGGATACCAATGAAATGAATTACATTGATTTCTGAACTAAACGCTAAATTTAAAAATTCATCACATGTTGTGGGAAATGAATGGTCATGAAAAAGATTTGAACTATATGCTTTTAGTTCCGTACTCATAAAATTGGTGCTTCTTGCTACAATTCGTTGTACCGCTCCATTGTTGAAATATTCGATATTCACCATGTTGGCATCGTCAAGGTTCGAGTAAAGTAAAACAAGGTTTTCTGAGTATTTATACAGTCCCATATTGGTGGCAAGGTACATATTGCCGCCAGCATCAAAACACCAATCATTTACAATTATGCCTGGCATATTTAACGTTCCACTTAAAGCGGTACCTGAAATTTTTCTGATAAAACTATTATTATTGCCACCTGAAACCGCACTATAGTACCAGTAAATATCTAAACCGACAATCCTGATATCCGATTTATAAACTGATGACATCTGTGTAGCGTAATACTCCGCCTCAATTTGATTGTTGGCACAATTGATAATTACCAACTTGCCCTCGTTGCCGGTGCAATAAATGTAATTATCGTAATAGAGGATTTTCCTGGAATTAGAAGTCTCTAACAAATCCGTATTTATCTCATCATAACCTGAGATGATAACCGGTGTTTCAAAATACCCGGATCCGCTATTGTTGAAAATCATGATCTTCCGAAAGTTGTAAATGTAGTATTTGTTTAAAACGGGATTGTAACAAATATCCCAAGGCAGGGCCGAGGTTTTATCGCCCATAAGATTGGTATTATCAATCTCATAATCAGGATTACTTTGGTCGGAGGGTGGCAAAGATGTTAATATATTATTAAACAGTAAACTTGTATCAACATCATTAACGGCAATGTACTGCTTAACAAATGTGCTGTCGTGCAACAACAGCGTAATCAAAACTGATCCATTTTGCAGGATATCTGTGTGTTTAATAAAATTAGGGTTTTGTGATGTGGCCCTGCCAAAAACACATGTTAACAATAGAGCTAATAGTAAATATTTATTTTTCATTTTTATTACAGTTTTAATCAATTGAAAAAAAAAAAGGTTTCGGTAAACAAATTCCCTATTAAGTTGCTCTCTCTCTCTCTCTTATTAGGATTGATATGAATATTTTAATAGTAGGGTTCATGGTCCATGCATTTTGATTTCGCAAATATAGGGAATAATTCAATAAATAGAAACTGCTGAAGAAAAAACTACAATAAACATCTACATAATAAATTTTTCTTACTTTTGGGGCAATTAAACTCCTTAACAGATGTATAAATACATAAATCCAAAGGGTAAATTTATTACTGAATATTTTGAGCTTGGTGGTAAAGAGCTTGTTTACGATATACTTAAAACGATACCAAAGGATTATAAAAACAGGATCGTGGATTTGGAGAGGGCAATAAAAGAGTTTGATTATCCGGCCATACAAATGGAAGTCCACACCATTAAAGCAAATTTCAGGCAAATTGTTGAAGTCGATCACAAATTTATGATCTTTGTCCAGGAATTTGAAGACGCATCAAGGATCCTGTCCGAAAAATTTGAAAAAAATATTCCAATTGTTAAGGATGTTGATTTTACAGGTTACTTCAAAAAATTCAAAAGGGAATCGGATCTGGTAGCTTACGAAATTGATGATTACGCTGATAGTATTTGAATACTTCTTTTTTAAACTTTAAGTTGACGGTCATCAGCGATTAGTCTGCAGGCTAAGATAGACCCGAAACCTGCCAATTAAAAACGGAAGACCTGGAAGGTCTTGCATGATTTATTATCAAACCTTATTCTCTTTCCACCTGCCTTTTTTAAACACGATGAAAGCCAAAACAGTGAGTATTGTTTCTGCAATCACGATGGCGTAAAACACTCCCTGCTCACCTATCCCTACCGAAATTGCAAGCCAATATGCCAACGGGATTTCTATCACCCAGAAGCAGATAAAATTAATCCATGTCGGTGTCCGGGTATCACCTGCGCCATTAAAGGACTGTATCAGCACCATCCCAAAACCATAGGCCAGGAAACCGATGCTGATGATCCTAAGGCATTGTGCCCCGGGAATAAGCACGGCCGGATCGGCGATAAACAAGCGGACAAAGAATTCGGGGATTAAAACAAAAATGGCCCCGATAGATCCAAGCAATATAAGGTTGACACGCCCGGTCATCCAAACGGATTTTTCTGCCCGGTCAGGTTTTTTGGCCCCCAGGTTTTGCCCTACCAAAGTGGCTGCCGCGTTGCCGATCCCCCATGACGGCAGCAGTGAAAAGATAATTATCCTGACGGCAATGGTGTAACCGGCAACTACTTCGCTGCCAAAGACAGAAACAATCCTGACCATGGCAATCCAACTGGACATGGCAATAATATTCTGGCCGATGCCACCTAATGAAATCCTGATCAGTTTTGTCATTACAGTGAGGTCAACCTTTATTTTGTCCCCAATCAATTTAACCCTGCCGTTCCCCCTGAACAACAGGTGCAACTGATAGGCCACGGCAATCCCACGACCGATATTTGTGGCAATTGCGGCCCCGGCAATCCCTAATTCGGGGAATGGCCCCCATCCAAATATCAAAATGGGATCGAGCACCAGGTTTATGCTGTTGGCCAGCCACAGCACACGCATCGAAATGGCTGCATCGCCGGCACTTCGGAACACGGCATTGATAATAAACAGCAACATGATTACCATATTTCCACCAATCATAATGGCACCCGGGACAGCAATAATTAGTGAAATTAAAAAACCGGCAAAAATCCCCTGAAAGGCGGCATTTGCAGCGGTTTCATGTTTTTTCTCACCAATGCGGCGGGCAACCAGGGCTGCCGTGGCCATGCTCAGGCCAATGGCAACGGCGTAAATCAGGGTGATCAGCGATTCGGTGATCCCAACTGTGGCAATGGCATCGGCGCCAAGCCTGGACACGAAATAAATATCCACAACGGCAAAAATAGATTCCATCACCATTTCCAGTACCATTGGTATGGACAACAGGAATATGGCCCGGCCAAGTTTCCCTTCTGTGAAATCCTGGTCGGTGCCGGCAATGGCCTCTTTTATATCTTTAAAAATTTGTTTCAAGGATTTTTAATGTGTAAATAAATAAATGGATTGAAAACCAGGGGGAAGCCCCTGAATATCTTGCAGAAAGCAAAACCGGAAATTAAGAATAGAGTTTCCCGGAAAAACTTAGCAGGCGGTCACAAACGGAAGAATAGTAAAGCGCATAAGGCTTGTTTGTTGATGGGCGGCAAAAGTAAGTAATATTTTATTTTGATGATTACTATTCATGTGTTACAATCAGGCTTAACGTTTGTTAACATTTCTATCCTGGTTCAGATTTATAAACTGTAATTTATACCCAATCAAAATAAGTAATTATCTCGTTGATATAATGTCTATTAAAATATTCTGTGGCATTCCTCAAGGATGCTATTTTAAATATTATAGTTCTATGTAATGCATGGTACTATAAAATAGTATTACATTTGCATTGTCAAATTTGAAAAAAGGATATCACAAATGCAAAAAATTGAGATACTGATCGGAAGCCCCAGAAAACGGGGAAATACCTTTTCATTGGCTGAAATGCTGATCCAAAACCTGGATAAAGAAAAAACCATTTCTGATACCACTTACCTTTATGATTTTGAGATTAAACCCTGTAACGACTGCAGGGCCTGTAAAAAGGGTAAAATGGAATGTGTAATTGATGATGATATGAAGGAAATCTGTCAGCGGCTCGAAAATTCGGATATAATAATTATTGGCACCCCCATTTATTGGTTTGGCCCAAGTGCAAAAACAAAACTGATGCTCGATAGGTTCCGGCCATATTTTGCAAACAAAAAACTGGCAGGAAAAATGGCTTCACTGCTACTCCCGTCCGGGACCGGTAAACCCGACTGTGACTTAACAATAGAGATGTTTAAGCGGTCTTTTGAAGCGTTAGGCATAAAATACATTGGTGCTGTTACAGCAAAGGCTTTTGATATTGGTGAAGCCGGAAAAGACAAAAATGCCATTGCATCAATAGTTGAATTGTCGGCCCAAATAAATTAGCTGTGTTTGGTTTTTAGCTTGATTGACCGACAGTTATCCTGCCATTTCCTTAAAATGCCAAATTTTTTCATGAAATATTTGCTGAACAAGTGTTACGTATTTGACTTTGAAGCGTCTAAAGAAGATGGTGAATTATTGTTGGACATATGAACCTGGAAAGAATAGAATTATTTGTAGTCATTTGATGGTCATTTGGTAGTTATTGATTGTCATTCAATTGTCATTTGGTGGTCATTCAATTGTCATTTTTGGTTACTGGTTGTTATTGATGAGCCCGGTCTAAAAACGAAGTTTTTGAAAATTAGCGAAATTTTGTTATTTTCAAACACATGATTACAAGGTAATAGGAAAACATATTAGCGCATTCGCGGCAAAAAATGGCTTATTAGACCGGACTCATTGATATTTTGACAGCAAAGCAAATTACTCCCAAAACGAAAATAACCGAATCAAAAAAAATGTATCAGATGAAATGCCCATGACGAGTAAATTTTGACACACAAGTATATCTTGCCCCGATTTATCGGGGATTATATTATTAATAACCATTCGTGCATCCATACGGACAAGTTTCGTGGCTAAATTACAAACACATGAAAATTACCATTGAAGGTTTAAGTAAAAAATATAAGAATGGTAAACTTGCTTTAACCGATATTAACCTCGATATCGAAAATGGCATGTTTGGCCTGCTTGGGCCAAATGGCGCCGGAAAATCAAGTTTGATGCGTATCCTGGTGACCATAATGAAACCAACTACCGGATTGGTTAATGTAAATGGTTTCGACCTGGCAAAGGACCGTGGTGAAATTAGAAAAATGCTTGGTTACCTACCGCAGGATTTTCGGTTCTTTTCAAAATTGCGGACATGGGAATTTCTTGATTATGCCGCAAGCCTGTCGGGCATAAAAAATAAAAAAATTCGTTTGCAGAAGGTTGACGAGTGGTTAGAAAAAGTTGGGTTGTTTGATGTGCGCGAGCGTCATGCCAATAAACTTTCGGGTGGGATGAAACGACGTTTGGGGATTGCCCAGGCATTGATAAGCGATCCGCAAATAATTGTTGTTGACGAACCTACCACCGGCCTGGACCCTGAAGAGCGCATACGTTTCCGTAATATCTTATCCGAATTGGGCCAGAAGGATGTTATCATAATTCTATCGACCCATATTGTCGGCGATATTTCGAGTGTTTGCCGCGACCTGGCCCTGTTAGACAATGGCATGTTACAATTTAATGGCCCGCCCGAAGCTTTAGTTGAAAAAACCCGCGGCCATGTTTGGCAGGTGAAAACTTCGGGCGTAGAGTATGATTTGCTGAAAGAAAAATACGCAGTTATCTCAACTATCCCATCAGAAGACGGCTGGGAAGTGCAGTTGGTGGGCAAGGAAATAGAAGCGAAAAATGCCATCGAGATTGAACCAAACCTTGAACATGCTTATGTCTATTTTATGGAGTATCTTTCGGCCGGGAAATAATGCAATGCGATAAGGGGACAAGGCGATAAGGGGACAAGGCGATAAGGAGACAATGATGAGACAAGGCAAAAAGGAGGAAAACTGTTAATCATTGAAGCATTGAACCATTGAACCATTGAAGCATTGCCACATTGAACCATTGAAGCATTGCCACATTGAACCATTAAATCATTGAAGCATTGAACCATTGAAGCATTGAAGCATTGAACCATTGAACCATTGAAGCATTTAAACATTTAAGCATTGACCCATTGACCAATGATAAAACTTCACATCATAAATACTATCGCCAGATATGAAATGCGGACCCTGTTGCGTTCCTGGTTTTTCAGGATATTTGCAGGTCTGGCTATTATTGGTTTAGGCATTTTTAATGTGGCAGTGTTTGTCCCGGCAAGTGGCGCCCCCTGGATTTACAGGGCATTACCGGCCTCCATACCTTATGCTAACCTGATAATCCTAAACCTCGGACAGGCAATTGTTGCTGTGTTTTTGGCTTCTGAATTTTTAAAACAAGACAGGAAAAACGATACTGTTGAAGTTATTTATGCCCGCTCAATGACAAACGCCGAATACATTTTAGGGAAAGCCCTCGGTATTTTGTCAGTATTTTTTATCCTCAATCTAATTGTCCTGATTATGGGGATTGGTTTTTCATTTATCAGCAGCGACTCGACCCAGGGCATATTGGAGTTCTTTTTCTATCCTTTGCTGATCAGTGTGCCGACCCTGGTTTTTATTTTGGGGCTATCTTTCTTTTTAATGACAGTATTAAAAAATCAGGCAATTACCTTTATCATACTTCTGGGTTACATCGCTTTAACAATTTTTTATCTAAACACAAAATACTACCACCTGTTCGATTACATTGCATATCAAATACCTATGATGAACTCAACAATTGGTGGGTTTGGGAATTTTTACGAGGTCTTGATGCATCGCGGGATTTATCTCTTTTTTGGGCTTGGGCTAATATTTTTTACGGTATTCAAATTGGAGCGGTTGCCACAATCGCGGAAAATGGCCTCGTTCCCAATTCTCCTCACCATAGTAAGCCTTTGTCTTGCAGGTTTCTTTGCAGAAAAATATATCAGCATAAAAAAAGGGGATATCAGTTTCAAAAAGCAAATGATCCAATTGAACAACGATTTTGTTAATGCCCCCAAAGTAAAGGTAACTTCTTGCGATATTGAGCTTGAGCATCTCGGAAAGGAAATTGCCGTAATGGCCGGCCTGGGGATTTGCAACGAAACTGATTTTGGTATCGACACCCTAATCTTTAGCCTTAATCCATCGTTAAGAATTATTTCGGCAGGATCGCATGGTGAAAAACTGCAATATAAGCGTAAGATGCATCTTTTGATGATAAAGTACCCGGGCGGGTTGCTGCCGGGCGATAGTGCCGAATTGTCAATAAATTATCAAGGGACAATTAATGAAAGTACTCATTTTCTTGATCAAAACCTTGACGGGTACGAAGATAATTTTTCGCTTGAGATATTTAGGGTCCGCAAGCGATATGCCTATTTGCAGGATGGGTTTGTATGCCTTACCAGCGGATCATTATGGTATCCGACATCTGGTGTGGGATACGCCTCGACCAAACCGGCACTGCATTTTCCTGATTTCACCAAATTTACGTTAAAGGTAAAAACCGACACCAATCTTGTGGCCGTTTCGCAAGGGGGACTAAATAAAACCAGCCCAGGGGAATTTGAATTCAAACCTAAAGTGGCATTGCCAAAAATAAGTTTGTTGATAGCTGATTACAATAAATATTCAATTAAGGTTGACTCAATTGAATACAGTTTATTTGCAAAAGAGGGTAACCAATATTTCCTGGATCATTTTAATGATTTTACCGACAGCCTTCCGAATTTCCGAAGTGCCACTGCATTTTGCGTTGGATAAACATATCTGGTCGGTAAGCAGCGATGCCGTTCAGCCCGAAATTATGTTTTATCCCGAAAAGGGCGTTATTTTAGAGGAGACGGATTTTAAGAAACGAAAGAAACGGTCGGAAGAGCGTATGATCCGTGACAATGAAGAGGTTTCGCCCGGAGAACTTCAGGCACGTATTTTCAAAAGGTTTATCCGCGGAAACTATATGGCCGATCATGAGGAGTGGTATATGTTTGATGTGATGGACCGGAACACATATACCCTCCTGCCAAACTACTACACTTTTATTACACAATTCAAATCCGAAAAATGGCCCGTGCTCAACCTTGCCCTTGAAGCATATTTGAAGGACAGGAACGAAAATTCGGTTTCGTCATACAGATGGTTTTTTACCGGGATCAACAGAGGTGAGCGCATCAACCTTGAACTAAAAGAGGCCCCATTAAACCACTTATTGGAAACCGGGATAGAAAAGTCGGGAGATGTTGATGATGAAGACGATGAAGTAAATTTGAATGATATAATAATTGCCAAGGGGGAATATTTATTCTCGGTTTTCAGGGCAAGATATGGTGATGATGAGTTTAATGGGTTTTTAAACCAATTTATCGAAAATCATAAAAACAGGTCATTTTCATTTGAGGATTTTGAAAAGGATATTGAGGGTCATTTTAATGAGGATATTTCACGCGAAGTTGACAATTGGTTTTCGAAAAAGGAGTTACCGGGCTTTCTTATCAAAGACCTTCAGACATATAAAGTAATGGAAGGTGAATTTACAAAATACCAGGTCCGTTTCAAGATTTCAAACCCTGAGGAAGTGGATGGGCTGGTTACAATAAATATAGATCTTGACGATCCGAACAACCAACGTCGTAGAGGCTCCATTGAAACCCCTGACTTTTCACAAAAACTTCATATTCCGGCAAAAACTGCCAAAGAGATTGGTTTTGTTTTTATTTCAGAACCGGCCCGCATGAATATTTATACCCATATTTCCGAAAACCTTCCGAACAACCTCATCTATGATTTTTCATCTTTTGATGAAATAAAAAAAACAGCCATATTGGATGAAATTATAGATTGCAAACTTTTTACCGATCTTGACAACGACAACGAAATCCTTGTTGACAACGAGAGTGAGAATTTTGAATTTCAACAGGATTTGCAAAAATCATATCTAAAATCATTAATTGATAAAAACAAAAAGCAGGGGTATAAATATTCAGGGATACGCTGGTGGAACCCCCCGGCAGAATGGAAGCCCGTGTTGCGTTCAGGTTTCTACGGGAAATATGTCCGTTCGGCCGTTTACACCAAAGCGGGCCATGGCGAACGTACTGCCACCTGGAAAGCCCCATTGGAAAGTGATGGGCAGTATGATGTCTATTGTCATGTCGAGAAAATAAATGTCAACAGGCGGGGATCGGCAAAAAAATCCAATTATAATTTCAAGGTTTACCACGAAGATGGGATGGATGAGATAACCTTGTCGGACGAGGAGTTGGAAGACGGATGGAACTACCTCGGGTCATTTTTCGTAACCCCTTCAACTGCAAAGGTTGAACTCACAAATAAATCAATAGGTGAAATGATATTTGCAGATGCCGTTAAATGGGTGAAGAATGAATAGGTTGCAGGTTTGGGCCGGGTAGTACAGACGCACGGCCGTGCGT
>NIVA01000166.1 GCA_002254335.1 Bacteroidetes bacterium 4572_114
CTGGGTTGTTACCTAATAATAAAGACGCCCGTTAAATCCCGAAGGGATGAAATTATTATAGAATATATGGTTTGGGTATAAAACCAAAAACCCCGAAGGGGTGAAATAAGGGATTTGAGTTAATTCGAAATTTCCCGGTTTAATTGGGATGAAGTAAAGGTATTATCACCATCATCTAATCCATCAACTCATCAAAAGTTAGCGAGATATAGTAAATCGCCCCCAGGGTGGGGCCGCCGTAAAATGTGATATATCTTTTGTTGAACAGGTTTGACCCCCCAAGTTTCAGGGTGGTTTTTAACACGCTGAAGGTGTAACTTAGCTGGGCATCCATCGTTTGAAAAGCAGGAACCGGCCCATTCTGAACAAAGGTTGAATTCCAGGTAAAGGCATCCTGCCATCGCCAGGTAATATTAAACCCAAAATTATCAGTTAGTTTTCTATTGCCAAATGTTATATTCACAATGTGTTCAGGGGTGTTGTACTCGTTTAAAAATTCGTCCGATAATCCTTCAGCGATTAATTTATTCCACGAATAGTTCATGCCTGCACGATAGCTCTTATAAAAAATATAATCCAGCCCGAAAGCAGCTCCCTGCGATTTTACTGTTTCGGTATTGTTCTGGTAAATCTGAAAGGTATTGTCTGCATCTCCGCTTAACAAACCGAACAAAGCAGCCTGGGTAGGATCGCTGAAGGGATCGGTTGGATTCCCGCTGGCGTCCTGTGCCTGCCGTACACGGATCATTTCAATAAAATCGTTGTAAATATTATAATAGTAGTATGCATCAATCATTAGTTTTTCGGAGAATAACCCTTTGTATCCCACTTCAAAAACCTGTACGTGCTCTGGTTTTATTGGAGCCCAGTTGGTGTAGGGTACGAGGAGGCCGGGGTCAGGGGATCCATCAACCACAGAGTTAGTAAATGCATTAACCGACTGAATGGTGTAGCTCCAATCACTTATCTTGTATTCATCATAGAACTCCTGCAGGCCACCTACTATCCTGGAGCTGATTACATCAAGGTCGAGATATTGGCCCTGGGTTGTAGGGTTGCGGAAACCCGTTTGATACGAGGCCCTGAAATTATGATCTTTAAGAAAGGTATATACTGCTGAAATCCTCGGGCTGAATTGTCCGCTAAAATTCTTGCTTTTGTCGTACCTGCCCGAAAATGTAAGTTTCAGGTGGTCGTTTATGAATTTTTTGGAGATTTGAATAAATGCGCCGTATTCATTGATGCGGATCGGATTGTTTTCAGAGTCCGGGTAAATCGTACCATCTGATCTCAAATCATATTGCCTCCAGTTGGCACCCATTGTCATGTCAAAAATATTGATCTCATTCCTGAAGTCGTACTGACCTTCGGCATGATAAAAACGGGTATGGTTATAAAATTGAGCTCCATCAGGGATAAGTAAGGCATTTATACTGTCGAATGCATTTTGAAACGCGGCGCTACCCGGCTCCCACCTGCCGGCATCAGCTGCATCCCTTGAGAATATATGCAGATCGCTCACTGCATCAGGATTATTAAGCAGGGCATCCATAAAATCCGGATCATATACAGGGCTGCCTGTTTCGGTCATATTCGCTGCTAATAATCCACCGGCAAAAGTACCGGCATAGGCCCCGAACCACGCAGGGTTGCTCAAATATGCATTGTTAATGGCATAACCCGTGAAATCGGCAATATAGGAATCCCCGTTACTTTATAACGCTGGGTACCTGTTAAAACAGTAGTTCCGCTACTGATATTATAGCCATAATCCAATTCAATATTGTCGTTTATCCTGTAGTTAAGGCCGATGTTGGCCTTCATGTTTTTTGAATTATTGTCGATAAGTGTGTGCTCCGGATACCCCGTCCGGTTTACGTTTTGGGTCGGAAGGGCAGCAACATAAGGTGCTATAGTTTAAGGATCCAATCCCGTTTGGTAAGCCAAGGCATTTATTAAATCTGACGAGCTCCTTAGTAAGCCGAGGTTTAAACCGCCATCATCACCATAAAGGTTCACACCATCGTATGCCGGATTAATGTTTAAATTACCTTGCAGGTTTGTATTTTTGTCGGTATAATTATGCGCACTCCAGTCGCTTGCCTGCATCCAGCTAAAGGCGATTTTAAAAGCAAATTTGTTGTTAAAAGCTTTTGCATATCTCACCGCAGCTTCATACATGGGCTGCGGGTTGGAGGGTTCACCCACATCAGGATCGCTGCCAAAATGGTTCATGCCCAACTTTACCGTAGCACTCAATCCCTGGTATTTGAACGGACTTTTGCTTGTCGTAATTAAAACTCCATTGAATGCATTGGGCCCGTATAAAGCCGAAGCTGTGCCCGGTATCAATTCGATGCTTTCAACATCCAGCGAAATAGGCCCATTGGCGTTACCGAACAATATTTTTCGATAGAAACCGGGGATTGTAATATATTTTCCTCTACCCTTGAGGGCGACTGCACCAATATTTCATCCAGCGTGGTAATGGATTCGACCAGAATAATTTCAAGGTTAATCTTGCTTTCGCCCACCTTAATTTCCCGGCTTTTGTAACCAATCATCGAAACGGATAGAAATACCGGAGGCCCGCCCTTAACTTCTAAATAAAACTTACCCTTGTTGTTGCTTGTGGTTCCGCTTACCCTATCCTTAACAAGAATGTTTGCCCCGCTCAGGGCTTCCTTTGATTCATTTGTTATTTTACCCGATATTTTGGTCTGTTGTGCCTGTGTATCCAATAAAGATACGATGAGCAGCATTGTTGTAATAAATGCTCGAATTGGGAAAGGTTTTTTCATGACCTAGAGGTTTTAAAGGATTGTTATTCCGGATAGCCAAAAAATCGAAAACCAGTTAAATCAAAAGATCTATACATCAGATTTTTGAAATATAGGGCATAAAGGTATAAAAAAATTAAATGATAATATGTGCTTGTAAAACGAATAAGGCAAGTGCATGATTAATATGTGGAATAGTGAAAATTGTCCTTCCCTAGTCAGAACCTGAATAAGTGCCGCTTTTTATATCACCTCAAACGGAATTTTCATCACTACCTTTGTCCCGGAAGCTTCGCCTGATTCATTTTTCAGGTCGATTATCCTAAGCTCTATTTTCTTCTTTAGCTTTTTATTCAGCACTTTTAGCCGGTCGCGGGTGATTGATGTGGCCATGGATTGATGGTTGAGGATTTGCTTCGATTTTATTTCACCGGCTTTTTTCCTGCCGATGCCGTCGTCCTCCACTTCAAAAATAATCAGGTCGCCGGCAAGCCGGAAACGGATATCGATATGGCCCGTTTCCTTTTTGTGTTTCATGCCGTGCTCGATGGAGTTTTCGATAAAAGGCTGTGCCAGCATAGGTGGGATGGTCAGGGATTCTGTATCAATTCGCGGATCAACATCCACAACAAAATCGAATTTATCAGTATAGCGTATCTTTTGCAGCGCCAGGTAGCTCTCGATGGTTTTAATCTCATCATTGAGGGAGATGGTATTGTTGACTGAGCTATTCAATACATTGCGCACCAGCGTCGAAAACATCGCAAGAAATATGCTTGCTTTTTCTGATTCTTCATTCATCACCAAATGCTGTATGCTCGATAAGGAATTGAAAATGAAATGAGGATTCATCTGTGTGCGGAAGAGTTTTTGCTGTAGGCTGGTTTTCTCCTGCTCTACCTTAAGCCTGTTTTGCCTGATAAAAAGAACCACAAAAGCAAGACCTAAAAATAACACCCCCACAAGACCAAACTGGATGATGCGCGACTGTTTAATCCGGTACTCGTTCAGTTCATTTTCCTGCGAAAGGCTTATAATTTCTTCTTCTTTTCGCTCCGTTTCATACTTTGTTTGCACCTCAACAATTTCCCTTCGCCGTTCTATTTTATTTAGCGTATCCTTTGTTTTTACGTACTTTTCAATAAAATAAAAGTAAGCCTCTTTATTATTGTTCTTTTTATGATAGCGGTACATTTTCTGATAAAAGTTTACCGCATTATTGTAAATGAATTCAGTAATAAACTTTTTTGAAAGTGGGGCCATTACTTCCCATCCAAACGAAACAGTGTATTTAAGTGAATCAAACCTGTAGAATGAACCCTTTTTTAATTGTTCTTCCATAAGTTCCTCCGATCGTTGAAAATAGAAATTGGCTTTGGGAATATCCTTCAATGATAAATACAATTCGCCCAATTGCAGCGAAGCCAATTGCGATGGCATCAAATAACCTTTTTTTGATAAAAATTCGTAAGCATCAGTCAGGAAATTCATAGCAGTATCGATTTTTCCAATAGTAAGATATAATGATGCCATCCTTCGCTTATATTCGTGCTTTAATATTTTAATACTTGGATTAACTTCAGGATAATTAAGAGCTTGTCTGTAATAATATAGAGCGCTATCGTATTGCCCCAAATAAGAATAGCAGATTGAAATAAAACCCACATGTACCATCAGGTTGGTTAATTCAAGATTGTTCTTTCTCCCAATATCTACATATGTTTTATAAACTGATAAAGCCGAATCTAACTTGCCGGTGACTCTCAGCGTTCGTCCTATTACAGAATATAACAATAATGTATCTGAAACTGATCCAACTTGCGATCCATCCTCCTTAGTTTTTCCGAGTCTTTGCATTGCTTTCCCAAAAAGTTCCCTCGCCACTTCATTATTCAATGCGGCAAGGTTAACAGTACCAATTTCAAGTACCAATCTCGCTACATGATAATCATCTTCTAATTCCTCATACATATTCATGGATTTCCATAAAAGATCAAGTGCCTTAGGGTATTCTCCATTATAATAATAGGCATGTCCCTTAAATCTTGTAGCAGCAGCTATTCCTGCTTTGTAGCCTGTTTTTTCTGATAATTCCAGGGCCTCATTGGCATAAATTAAACTTTCTTCAAAATCTTCAAAACACAATGTTGCGGCTATCCTGTACAGGGTATTGATTTTTTCTGTTCCTTGCTGATTGGGTAAAACAGATTCCAGGCTATCCAAATCATACCATACTGTTTCCTGGTAAACCACCTGGCCAAACGATGAAGTAAATCCCAATAAAAACAAAATGAAAACAACACCGGTAAGTTTTACCATATCCTGTTACTCAGAAATTTTATTAAACAATTCAATTAGTTCTTCCCGTTTTCGTGAGGCCACAGGCACTTTTGCATTCCCGGTTAGGATCACATAGCCCCCATCTGTTTTTTCGAAGCGTTTGATGTGTTCAAGGTTAATCAAAAAAGAGCGGTGCAACCTAAAAAACCCAAACCCCGAAAGCAGCTCCTCGTACTCCCTGATCGGTTTCGAGGTCATGATCTCTTGCTGGTCTAAAGTAAAAACCTTAGTGTAGGAGCTGTCCGATTCGCAATGCGTGAGGGTATTTATGTCGATGACATGAATGTTGTTAAGGGTTTTGATCACAATTTTTTTCCTGGCCCCCATATCTCTCCTCAGGTTATTTTCGAGCGCGTTGAGTTTGACGTGAAGTTCCTGCAAAACGAGTTTCTGTGCCTGAGATACGGCCTCCGCCAGCTCGAAAGGGTTTACCGGTTTTAAAATAAAGTCGATGGCACTCACCCTAAAAGCCTGCACGGCATATTGATCGTGGGCAGTAATGAAGATGACTTTAAAATCAGGGGATTCAAATTTTTTCAAAAGGTCAAAGCCTGTTCCATCGCCAAGCTGAATGTCAAGCAGAACAAGGTCGGGATGGTGGCGGCTGATCAACTCATGTGCCTCCGCCACACTACTGGCTTCGGCAGCAAGTTTTATCTGAGGACAATATTTTTTCAAAAATTTCCGGAGTATTCCCCGCACATGATCCTCATCATCAACAATAATAGTCTTGAGCATCTTTTGTTTGATATTTTTATCAAAGATAGGAAAATTCATGGGTGTTGAATTTTTTAGAGTTTTTTATTCATATTCACGGGGTGACTTGGAGTCACCCCGTGAATGGCCCGGTAGCCTGAATGGCCTGCTTAATTCTTGATTATCTTTTTAACCACTACCTCGCCCCCAGCTTGCAGGCGACAGAAATAAATTCCTTTCATTAAATTTCTTGTGTTCCAGCTTACCTGGTTTGTCCCTGTAGGAAATATTCCGTTTTCTAAATCAGAAACTTTTTTACCTAAACTATTGAAGATATGAATTGAAACTTTTGCAGGATACTGAAGTTCAAATTGAATTATTGCCGTATGCGAAACCGGATTTGGGGAAATATGAAGCTTAAATGCAAAACTTGGCGGAACCTGGATATGTGTGGTCAGCGAATCGGCATAATCGAACATATACTCCACCAGTTCATCCAAATATTGTTCTGAATTTGTGGTAAGTACAACGCCACTATTTTCTTCCTTACAAAAATAGATTTGAGCTGCATAGCCTCCAATGCTTCCTCCATTATGGCCCCAAACAACACGTTCACCTATATCTTCTCTAATGAACAAACCTAAACCTGATACCCCATATTGAAATGAAAAGTCCGGATCCTGAATGCTTGTCATCGAATCCACCGCTGCATTAGATAGGATTGCCTGTCCATTGAATGCTCCATGGTTCAGAAGCATAACTAAAAAGTTGGCCAATTCCAACGCGTTTGAACGTAAAAAGAAACCGGGGTATGCCGGGTGTCCCCTGTGAGGTCTTGGGATATAATTTCCCAGTTGATATTTGTATCCTATGGCCAGGTTCTCGATATTTAACTCATCCAGGAACCATGCTGACTGGTGCATTTCAAGCGGAGTGAGTAAAGCCTCTTTTGCATAATCATTAAAATCAAGGCCACTTATTTCTTCAACAAGATATCCGGTGAGGGCAGGTCCATGTGTACAATAATGAAAGTAAGCTCCGGGCTGCATCATATAAAAATTGGACATACTGTAATATTCCCCACCTTCACAGAGCAAATTCTCCATGTAGTATGCAAGGGATATTGTTGGATCTCCCGGCAAAATGAGATCTTCAATGCCATTGTCGCTAATGCTGGAAGAATGTGACATCAACATCCTGGCCGTGATACTGTCAGCACCATTCCATGAGTTTTCAACCTGAAACGGAAGGATGTATAACTGTTGTACCAAACTACCGAATCCCCAACAATAATTGCTGCAGATAAACCAGGCACATGATTAGTTTGCATTTGTTCCTGAATATACTCATCGATACCCTGGAATTTACTATTTTGACTTTTGAGAATTTGGCCAAATACTGCACCAGCAAAAAGTACAATAATTGTTAATGTAAGTTTTTTCATGATGTATTTGTTTTAAGTTAAACTGATTAATCTGAGCATAAAGGTACAACACCAGAAAGGCGAAATGTTGATAGATGTATAAACGCCGGGGTTGAGGCTGTGAACGCTTGGATTTTTGCAATAATCCAAAAATTATTATTACATGAAAATAAAAATATTGTTCCTGGTATTTATAGTTGCACTGGTGTCGTGCAAAAAAGATGACAATAACGACCCCCTTGGCCCAAGTTTTTTAAAAAACGGCAACAAATGGGTGTATGATATATCAGTATCATCACAAAATATCAGCAATTCTGACACGGAAAACTATACAATTAAGGAAACTACACATTTTGATGGCTTTCAGGCAGAAGCAGAAACCACTACCTGGGCTTTTGATAATGTGTTTAACCTGGGGCGCGACATGAGAAATGTCGGCGTTGGCGATAGCTGGAGTGAGCCCCATAATGGTGTGGACTATTTCACTTCGGTAATTGAAGATGGCGTGGA
>NIVA01000167.1 GCA_002254335.1 Bacteroidetes bacterium 4572_114
TCCGCGCCTTTCAGCGAAAATCCGCGTCAAAAAAAAGCTGACGCAGATTCACGCGGGAAAGCGCAGATAGAAAACAAAAAAAATCCGCGCCTTTCAGCGAAAATCCGCGTCAAAAAAAAAGCTGACGCAGATTCACGCGGGAAAGCGCAGATAGAAAACAAAATAAAATCCGTGCCTTTCAGCGAAAATCCGCGTCTAAAAAAATCTGACGCAGATTCACGCGGGAAAGCGCAGATAGAAAAAAAATCCGTGCCTTTCAGCGAAAATCCGCGTCTCAAATAATATCCTCAACAAATTTAACCGCATTCTTAAAGCGCCCGTCACCTGTGCCGCTAACGATTTTATAATTCAGGCCCCTGGCTTCCAGCTCATCCAAATAAAGATCAAACAAATATTTGCGCCTGTCAGGGTGCTCACGTAGCGGGTCGTACTCCCAGGGCAGGTCTATGTCCATCAGAAGATAAAGGTCGTAATCCTGCCGGTCGAGGTTTTCGAGTATCCATGGATGGCACTTCCCATATTTGACATCACACCATATTTTTGTTACCAGCAGCTCGGTATCGGCAAATAATAGATTATCGGCTAACTCCAACAAAGCCCCCTCCGATATTTTTTGTCCACGGGCTATTTTTAAAATGTCACCGTAATTGTACGCCCCCTCCTGTTGAAGAAGGAAAACCCTGGCAAACTCAGGCACCCACACAGTTAAATAATGATCGGCCAATTGCTGTGCCAGGAAAGATTTACCGGTTGATTCAGGCCCGGTGAGGGCTATTTTTTTAGGCTTTTTGATATTGTTCTTTTTGCTCATTTAGTTTCTTCCTCCACTCCAGGTACCCTAAAATTGCTATCACCAAAAATACCGTAAACTGAAAGCTGGTAAGCACAAGCCCTTTGTGAAAATACAACGGTATGGAAATCACATTCCCAACAATCCAAAATATCCAGTTTTCAATTTTCTTCAGTGCCATCAACCACATGCCAATGATAAATATTGCCGTTGTAAGCGAATCCCAGTTGGGCACCGTGCTATCGGTATAATTTTTCAATACAAATTGCAACACAAAAAAGAAAGCTATGGCACCGGCTATGCTCAGGAGATGTTGGCCAACAGAATTTTTTGAAATTGGGATAAAATTATCGGCCTGGTCTTTTCGCGTCCACTTGAACCATCCATACACACTCATAATAAAAAAGAAAAAATTGATGCCCATATCGGCATAAAGCCCGGCAAAAAAGCAGATATAAACATAAATCAGCACCGAAATTATGCCGGTAGGATAAACCAGGATGTTCTCCTTTTTTGCAAACCAAACGCTAAACAAACCAAAAAACACCGCTGCGGCTTCAAGCCACGATGCATTTAGGATGTTCTGGTAGAAAAGGTCAAAAAATTCGTGGGGCTGCATCAGGCTTTGTTCAGGTCGGCATTAATTACTTTCAACACAAAAACGGAATGGGGCAGTTCGAAGGATTTGTAAATTTCATCCGTCAGGATTTTCATCACTTCAAAGTATTCGCCAAACACCTGGGTGCTCATCCCATTGGTTTGCACCACAAGGTTTTCGTGGCTGTTCAACCTACCAATAAAACCCTTAATGGGCGGGATATATTCAACCTTTAGCGGATAGTAACTAATGTCAACTGATACTTTCATGATACAAATGATTAAATGCGTAAATGTGTGAATGATTCAATGGTTCAATGGTTCAATGGTTCAATGATGTGATTATTCCAATTTTCCATCTTTCCATCTTTCCATCTTTCCATCTTTCCATCTTTCCATCTTTCCTCTTTCATCTTTCCTCTTTCCATCTTTCCATCTTTCCATCTTCCATCTTCCATCTTTCCATCTTTCCTCTTTCCATCATAACCATCGGCAAAAGTAAATAAAAGCCAAAGATTGCACGTTTTAGTTAAAAGGAATTTTCGGGCATAAACAAATTTGTTTTAATTTTGCAGCTCGAAATATCTGCTAACACATATTATCCTGTTTTTTTTTTGATTATTTTGCTTTTTATTGCTTATTTTTAAATCCGCAAGTGGATTCCATTTTGACACTAATAAAAAAAACATGAAACATTTTCCTAATGCACTTTTGCTCATCCTTCCCGGAATACTTTTCTTTTTAAGCCTTGTTTCTAAGCCTTTGTGTGTCCAGGCACAAAGCACAACTTATTATGTCGATTACGACAACGGCTCAGACAGTAACCCCGGGACCTCGGAAATACTGGCCTGGAAAAACATCAGTTTTGCTGTTGGCAGCAGCAGCCCTGTTGTAGCCGGCAATACCATAATGGTGAAAGAACGGGCAAACGGGCTGGCATACCCCACCCACAACACCATCAGGATTACCGGGTCGAACGGGAATTACATCACCATTAAAGCCTATCCGGGGCACAACCCAATTATACACCCGGGCACTGGCAGCGCAAATTGTTTTAGTGGGGGCATAGATATTTCCTACTTTATTATCGAAGGTTTTGAATGTACGGGAGTGGAAGATGCCAACGCTGTAGGTATTGGTTTTTATGGTGTCGATACCGACCACATCGAAATCAGGGACGTTTATATCCACGATATCGGATTGACTTTTCCTACCAATGCCAATCCTGCAATTTATTTTGGTGGAAGTGCTACCCACCAAAATAACATAATCGAAGATTGCACAATTGACAATATCAGCGGAGAAGGTATTTATATAGGGAGTTCAAGTTCGGGAAACTTCAGCCTAAAGTCGCACCATTTTACAATTGAAAACAACAGCATAACCGATTGCAAGGATGAAGCTGTTGACATAAAACCCAATGCCCACGACATTTTAATTAGTGATAATAATTTCGAGGATTGCGGACACTCTTATTCGGGTATCAGGCTGGATGGGCAGTTTGTTGAATTTGCCAATAATACCCTGCGCAACATGGGCAATACCACTGGTAATTCTTTCGCAATATCTTTTTCGGACGGGAAATACGATGGGCATAACATCCACCACAATTATTTTTTCAATACCTTAAGTGGCGGAGGATGGGCCGATGCGCATATCAAATTTCCGGGCGATGCAGTAGGTACCCCCTTCCAAATAACCCACAATACCTTTATTGGCGCCGGCAAATACGGCCTGTTTTTTTACGAAGAAACAGGAAACCACATCGTAAAAGACAATATCTTTATCAACAGCACAAGCCATCAAATCAAAAAGCATAATTCCAACGGAAACACAATGGACTACAATGCTTATGATATAGTCGATATTGATTGGGACGATATTGATTATAGCGACCTGGCGGTTTTCTGCAGTAACGAGAGCCAGGAATGTAACGGGTTCAGCGGCACTTTGCTTGTGGACCTCAGCGATGGCAGCCTCCTTGAAGGCTCTCCATTAAAAAATGCAGCATCAGATGGAACTCATATCGGAGCCTGGCAGGAGTCACCTCCCCCCAGTTCCTATACTTTATCGGTAAGCTCAAATGGCAATGGAACAGTAACGCTCGATCCTCCGGGCGGCACTTATAATGTGGGGTCGCAGGTTACTTTAACGGCAACGGCCGATGCTATCAATCAATTTATTTACTGGAGTGGCGACAACATCAGCGTTACCAACCCGTTGACGGTAACCGTAAATTCCGATATGAACATTGCCGGCAACTTTCGCCCAACCGATGTTTGCGAAATACGTGGGACATGGCTCAACCCTAAATCTTTTGACTCGCAATTAAGGCGGACAGCAACATTGACCAAACTGACAACTGCCAATTTTAACACTATTTTTGTTGCTGCCCCTCCTATTGGGGACAATTATGGATGGTCCGATGCAAGTCATTTTCTCGCATTTATTCAACAGGCCGACCTGTTGGGGTTTAGCGTTCATGTCTGGGTTTCGAATAACAACAGGATAGAAGATGTTGATTTTACCAGCCCGGCAGAACAGGCGGCACAAGCTCAATGGGTGCTCGATTTAATGGCCCAATACGGTACTTATCTCGATGGTGTCCATTTCGACTATATCAGATATTCCGATTGGGAAGATGTCAACATAGGTGGAAAAATGGATGGTGTTACCCAAACAATAGCTAACGCATATACTCAGCTAAAATTAAATTATCCTGATAAATATCTTACTTGCACATCGTTTGACATTGAACCAAATTGGGAGGAAAGTTACGTTGACCCTCCACTTTGGGGCGAAGATGTTCCAACATGGTTTAAAAACTGGTATGCTGCCAATCCTGGATCGATTTTTCATGGGGGTGTTGTGCAAGGCTTGAATTATGTTGGCGTACCTCACCACATGAAATACCAGCAAAACCCGGTCGAATGGATTTCCGGCAATATCTGCGATGGCGTTATGCCTATGCAATATACAATGGATCAATCGCCCTGGGAAGAGGAAGCCGGTTTTTGGAAAGATTTTTTGCAATTTGTGAACAGCGATTTTCAAAAAACCTTTATGGGCATTGGGTGGCTTAGCGAAGACGGACATCCCGATTGGGGCTACGATGCGGCAGGTGTTGTCAATAAAATCAATTATGGCCGTTCAATCGGGTTAAAGGGATTTGTTGTTTTTCAAATTGGTGCTATCGATGATGGCAATGGCAACCATATCGACGATATGCCACTTATCAACGCATTGGCAAACGGGCCTTGCCAAACCCCTGCCCTTTCTTGCTTTACATCAGGCATTGTCTCTCCATATAAATGGTCGGGCGCAATTGGCACAGATTGGGGCACAGGTGGAAACTGGCAATGCGGCAATGCCCCCACATCAACAGATAACGTTGTAATCCCTGATGTTGCCAACTATCTTATTATTGGTGAAGCGCCGGGAACGCCTGCAATTTGTAACAACCTTACAATTAACAGCGGGGCTACCCTTGCCATCGATGCAGGAAAAGCCTTAAGCGTGAAAGGTGACCTCACAATTGCGGCTTCCAAAGTTGCTGCCACGTTGACTGTTAATAGCGATGCAACCGGCACCGGCTCCCTCATAGTTTCAGGAACTTCAACCGGCAATATAATTTTTAAACGTTATGTTGATGAACACGCCAAAGCAGCTACATGGCATTATGTAAGCTCGCCAGTTGCAGGCCAATCACTTGGAGGAACTTGGATGGATGACAATGATATTGCATTTAATGATCCGGCACGACAATTTTATCGTTTTGATGAAGATACTGATTACTGGATTTACTACGGATATACAGGTTCAGTGCCCGAAGATTTTGGCGATAATACTTTTGTCGGGGCACGAGGCTATTGCATTACAAGAAGTGGTGCCGGCGAACTTTCTTTTACAGGTACAGTAAGGACAAGTGATGTAACCTATGCGGCAACTTATACATCAGGCAAAGGGGATGGTTGTAACCTTGTTGGAAATCCGTTTACCAGTTCTCTTGGTGTTACAAATTCAGCATCAACAACCAGTAATTTTTTAGCAGTTAATTCAGATTTACTCGATAACAGCTACGAAGCATTATATATCTGGGATGAACAAACTGGTTATTCAGGAGGCCGAAATGATTACAAAATAATATACAATGGGGCGGTTGTCGCCGGTGTTATTGATCAGGATTACATACAACCCGGCCAGGCATTTATGGTAAAAATAGTTTCAGGTGGCGGCAACCTTGCATTTAATGAAGATATGCAGGCCCATGCCACTGTTGATTTTTATAAAAACACAAAAGAGTTATGGCCCTCGGTTGAACTTATTGTTGAGAATAACGATTTGTACAACTCCACAGCAATTGGTTTTAATGAAAATATGACTTTAGGGCTTGATCCTTCTTATGATGTCGGTAAAATGAAAGGTAACCCCGATATTGCACTTTACACAAAGCTTGTTGAAGATAATGGAGTTGACTTTGCCATCCAGGCCTTGCCCTTTTCGGGAATGGAAGAATTTGAAATTGCCGTTGGGGTGGATGTTTTGGAAACAACGATATTGGAGTTTTCGGCAAACCAGGAAAAATTAGACAACTACAACATCGTGCTGGAAGACAGACAAGAAAACACATTTACAAACCTCAGGTGGGACACTTATTTTGCTGAGATTAACGGGAACGGAACGGGGCGGTTTTTTCTGCATTTCAAAGATGCTACGGCAATTGGGGAAACCATGCCACAATCCAGCATCAGCTGCAGGTATATCAACGGAAAGTTGTTAGTCCAAAACCCGGAAAACGAAACCGGATGGATAACGTTGGCCAATGTTTCGGGCCAGGTATTGGGCAGGATGGAGATGGACAGTGACGAAACGCAGGTATTTTCCATCCATCAGCCAACGGGCATTTATATAATCTCTGTACAGACCGGAAAGACGAGCATTAGCAAGAAAATATTTATCAACTAACAATTTAGTGAAAAACCCGGTAGGTTTATAACCCACCAATCTAATTAAAAGCTATTTTAATATAAACAAGCATTAATTCCATCTAAACTAAACTCTTCGGGGTCGAAATCACCACCGGCCCACTCAAGTAGTTCTTCATGCTCGGGATGATTTTTATCACCGATTGCTTCAAGTAAATTTTGATACCCCCAAATGCCACCGCAATCTTCGGGCGGGCAATTTCGTTTTCCCTTGATGCAGACCGGATAGTCCTGGTCATCATCAAAAGGAAGTATTTTTTCAATTAAAATAGTGTGCTTCCAATTGTCACCAAAATCATAGGTATATTTGAATTTTTGCTTTTCCTTATAAACCACATCACTTAACTTGACCTCCTCGGAATCTATATAATCCATCAGGCCAAAATCATCCTCATCAACAACACTATAAAGTGAATTATTTATTCGGAAATTGTATAAATGATAGCCTTCCCAGCCCATTGCATCCAGGATTATATTATGAAAATCGTCTAACGAAATATCACCCTCAACCAAAACCCTCCTCCAGATTGGGGGCTTAATGCCATCTAAGGATATTTTTATCTGATAGGAGCTTTCTTTTGCCGGGATCGACTTTTCAAGGCCGGTTGTCACTTTTTGTGGTTTAACAACCTGCATCAGGGGCTTATGGTTTATGACCGTGTCAAATGATTTAATAATTATACGAAGAACTGATTGGGCATTAGCTAATTCAGTTGGCCCATACTCATCATTATCATCCATTTCAATAATTTCAGCTGTTATGTAGTTTTCGAGGTTGGCTTGTGGCAGATTGGCCACATTTTCCAAAAGTGCAGGTATGAAGTTATGAAGCCCTTCCCCCTCAATTAATTTCAGGACATCTTCATGACTTGGTGACTCTTCTTTACTGAACTTTTTACTAAGCCTGTCAATTTTTTCGCTAATCTCGGCATCATTCAAATCTAATCCGAGGGATTTCCCAAAATCAATGTCCCTGTCTAAATCCGCTTCAGCAATACGTTCTATAACCCCTTCATTGACAACTGGCACTTCCCCACATTCATTTTTAAATGACTGCCAAATTATTGTTGATAAATGCATTATTTCACCAACAATCCCCATATCAAATCCGCCCTCTGTCATTAAAGTACCCAATAGCATTCGAATGGCAGGCTGTTCGTCAAGGAATTCTCCGGACAATCCCTGATACTTTTTTTCATTTAATGAATTAATATAACCGTCTGCTTTTTCGATGCTTTTTTCTGATACCAGTATTTCTTTTTTCATAGAATTTATTTTTAAATGTCTGGCAAAAGTAAAATTATTCTTTTTCAAGATGAAGGCCCTCTATAAAAAACCTCACTCCTTACTCAACAACAACCTTCTCAATTTTTAACGATGTGCCGGTGATGAATTTAATGAAATATATACCACGTGGCTGATCGCTCAGGTCAATTTTGTTTGATTGGATGGGCTTTTGCTGATAAACTACTTGTCCGTGAGTGTTAAAAACCACAACTTCAATATCCTGGTTTAAACTTTTGCCGGTAATATTAAAAATTCCTTTTGAAGGATTGGGATAGATGTTCAGGTTGTTGAG
This sequence comes from Bacteroidetes bacterium 4572_114, assembly GCA_002254335.1. Lineage (GTDB taxonomy): Bacteria > Bacteroidota > Bacteroidia > Bacteroidales > 4484-276 > 4484-276. The sequence continues at coordinate 7,952 of NIVA01000167.1, forward strand.
GGAATGTACCGCAATGTTGGATGCGCCCATTGTTAGGTTTGTAATTATCGACAGGCCATTTACCGAAAATATCCCTTCGGCATTTGGCGAAGAAGGGTCATAAACCACATCAAGATTATATTGGGTGGCGCACCCCGGGCGGAACACTTTAAAATTCAATGGTTCGCCATTGGCATACCCATCAATTGGGCCGGTTGTAATATCATCGCCAAAAACATTTAACCCGGCTGCTGTGCCAGGTGTAATATTAGCGATACCTGTGCATGACCCCAATTGTGTAAATGCGCCAATCACATCGCCCTGTTCAAGTTGGGAAGTTGCACCTTCTGCAAAAACTACGGTATGCGAAACACCAGTGTAATTTATTTTGTACCACGGCGTATTGTTTTGGGGCCTCAACGGTTTATGTGCCGAAACTATTGATGCACCGGCGCAGGCCGGGAAAGTGAAATTTGTGTTTCCATCGACCTTAACATAATATGCAGCTCCGGGAACAAAATAGTTTATGGTGTTGATACCATATTCCGGGTAATAAATCCCGCCACCTCCAATTTCATGGGCAATAATAAACTCAGGAAGTGCAGAACTGGATCTTGTATTGGGTGGGGGTGTTGTACCCGGTTCCCTTACACTTATTGGAGGAAGTCCGGGCATAGGCAAATCAACACTGCTCAAATCCTGTTGCAATTTTTCTACCAAATCTTCGAGTTGATTTGAAGTCGAGTAATCTATGTTTCCTTTGAGTAGTGATTCGGTATTATTTGTCCACTCATCAGTTAT
>NIVA01000168.1 GCA_002254335.1 Bacteroidetes bacterium 4572_114
GGTGGTCATCAGAAATTCATCAAGCTATATAATTTGTTGGATCTCAAGAATATCACTGAAATACTAAATAACCAAGAGTTGAAAGATATAAAAAACATCATCAAAAAAAATGAAAAAAAGAACAAAGGCCAGTCGGTATATTATGAGTTTTTGATCCATGAAATGTATAATGCAGGTGATGATTTTATTTTGTTGGCCGAGGCATATTACCCCGAATATCATCAGGTATCAACCATGAGCTATGATTTTTATGGACGGCCCATGCCATACTACTATAACATTTTTGATGGCTTTAGATATTTTAATGCCTTTGTTGTAAGTTTCGATCATGATGGAAATTTGAATTGGAGCAACGGGATAAAAATCTGGGATATGCTCTCGATGAAACTATTGAAGAAAGTGGAGATTTTTAGGGATAACAACGATCTGGTACTATTTTACAATCAGGAGGGCAATATTGTATCAAAAGTGGTAAATGGATATATTGAAGTTGGGGATGTAGAAAAAATCAAAATTGCGACCAGCCTTACTAACGATGTGCAGATTGAGGCCGGTAGCGGGATGATAAAGCATTGGTACGATGGTTTTTTTATTGCGTATGGTTATCAGACATTAAGAAACAGCACCAGGGGCGGGGGAAGCAAACGAAGGGTGTTTTATTTTAATAAACTGGCTTTTGATTGATATCTGTTGATAAAGCCGATGGTTTTTGAATAATAGCTCAAATCACCTCGCCCTTAATCAAACTCTGACAGGTCCTCCTAAGGTCGGACTCTGTCAGGTTTTTCTGCATCGCCCTATCTCTCCGTCTTTTATTTTTTTCCTCGCCCTTAATCAAACTCTGACAGATCCTCCTAAGGTCGGACTCTGTCAGGTTTTACCCCCCCATTCCTCCATCATTCCACCATTCCATCATTCCACCATTCCATCATTCCACTATTCCATTGATCCAATATTCCATTTTTCCATTCCTCCAATACTCAATCACTCCATCACTCCACAATTCCATCACTCCACAATTCCATCACACCACCATTCCATCATTCCATCATTCCACTACCCCCAAAGATCCCCGGGGTATTTGCCATTTTGCACAAGGTCGTTTATCCTGTTGATGGCGAAATCCTTATCCTCACGATAGGTAACACCAAACCAGCGGGCATCAGATTTAAGTATTTTAATTTCACCCTCTTTATTTGCAATCATATCCATCAAAGGTTTGGCGATATAATATTCAGCCTTTGGGTCATCTTTGGCCTGCCCGATGAATTGCTCAAACCCTGTTTTAAAAATGTCGAAAATCCCGGGATAGAAGCCCCACACATTCATCGAAACGAATAATTTTGGATCTACCAACACCCAACCTTTTTCAGGATCAGTGTAACCAATTTTACCATCTCTTTTTTCGATATTGGTTACTTCGGTGATGTCGCTCACAATCAGGTCATCAACATATTCGCATACCCCGCGCGATACCGACCCAAAATCCGAAAGTGTAAGCCCCAGCTCGTAACCTACCATGCAATGCATGTCTTTATCAGTATTGGTGCTAAAGAAATCAGCCACGGCCTGGTAGGCTTCTGCGCCATAAAAATCGTCGGCATTTATTGCCAGGAAAGGTTCGTTTATCGCATCAGCGGCAACCAAAATGGCATGTGCCGTGCCCCAGGGTTTTTTCCTGTCAACCGAAACTTCAATGCCATCGGGCACATTATCCAGGGTTTGGTAAACATATTCAATCTCGATTTTGCCATCCAGCTTATTGCCAAAAAATTCCCTGAAATCAGCCTCCAGTTCAGGCCTGATGACCATTACAACTTTTCCAAACCCGGCCCTGATGGCATCGTAAATTGAATAATCGATAATTGCTTCGCCCGACGGGCCAATCTTATCTATTTGCTTTAACCCGCCGTAGCGGCTTCCCATACCTGCTGCAAGAATTAATAGTGTAGGTTTCATATTTTATTTCTGTTAAATGTTACTAAAATTTCGACAAATCTATTCTAAAAAGTTAATGATTGAATGATATAATGCTTTAATGCTTCAATGTTGAGCGCAGCGAAATCCCGCCCATGCGGGGCCTTAATGCTTCAATGTTGAGCGCAGCGAAATCCCGCCCATGCGGGGCTTTAATGCTTCAATGTTGAGCGCAGCGAAATCCCGCCCATGCGGGGCTTTAATGCTTCAATGAATGAATAATACCCGACACCCATCACCCGTCACCCGTCACCCGGCATCCGTCACCCGTCACCCGACCTCTTCATTCTTCATTCTTCAACTTGTATCCCCTAAGGGCGTAATAAATAATTATCAGATAGCTGGGGATGAGTACCCAATAGGCTTGCTGAGAACCATAAATATCAGAAAGTTTTCCCCAAACCAATGGAAGCAGGGCACCTCCGGCGATGGCCATAATCAATAATGCCGAACCGGTTTTAATAAACCTCCCCAGGTTATGGATGGCAAGTGGCCATATTGCCGGCCAGACCAGGGCATTGGCCAATCCCAGGATTGCAACAAAAAACACAGAAACAAGGCCGGTTGTAAACACAGCGCAAATGGTAAAAATAACACCCAAAATTCCGGAGTAGAGCAGTGCCATGCGTTGAGTGATGTATTTTGGGATAAGTATGATCCCGAGGATATATCCAACAACCATTGAAATGAGCGTGTATGAGGTAAATGCTTTTGCAGTAGATATTTCTATTCCGATAGATATGCCATAACGGATGATGGTATCGCCGGCAATAACTTCGGCACCAACGTAAAAGAACAATGCCAGCACACCCAATAGTAGATGTGGGAAGGCGAAAATACTTGATCTTGTTGATATTTCATTTCCTTTAACATCCTCTTCTTCTTCTGTATCCAGTTCCGGCAGCGGTGAATATCTGATACCGATACCCATTACAAAGAGCGTTATGGCCATCACGATGTATGGGCCAACCACCCGGCGTGCCAGTCCATCGAGCGCGGCAATATGGGCAGTTTCGTTTAGTGTATCCAGATTTTCTACAAATGCATCACCATCATTAAAAATATAATAAGCCAAAATTATCGGTGCTATGGCACCAGCCAGTTTATTACAAATACCCAGGATACTGATGCGCTGTGCTGCACTCTCGCGTGGGCCAAGAATGGTTACATAAGGGTTTGAAGCTGTTTGCAAAATGGAAAGCCCCGTGCCCATCACAAACAAACCTGCTAAAAACAAGCCGTAAATCCGCGACATGGCAGCCGGGATAAAAAGAAGTGTCCCGATGGCCATTGCCCATAACCCGATCGACATCCCGTTTTTGAAACCTGTTTTTTTGAGTACCCACGACGAAGGCAGTGCCATTACAAAATAGGAAATGTAAAAGGCAAAAGTGACAAACAAAGCCTGGAAGTTAGATAGTTCGCAGGCAATTTTCAGGTATGGGATTAAAATCCCGTTTAACCAGGTAACAAAGCCAAATATGAAAAACAACGCCCCTATGATGGCGATGGGGATAAAGTTAGATTTTTGAGGATTGAGTGTAGTGTTGCCCATATTAAGAAGTGTAAAAATTAGTTTAATTCATTATGAAATTTCATTCAGGATGTTTGAGGTCCTTCGTATCCTGTCGGTATCCGTTTCTGCAATCAAATACTCAGGTATCTGCGAAAGCCCGCCCAAAAATATACCCTCTTTTCGATATTTCATTTTACTATCAACTTTCTTTTGTCCGGTAAGGTGAAATTCAACGGCACCTGTAACCCTGTGCATCATGGCAATGTTTTTCTCATTGATACCTGAACCGGGCATGATGATTAGTTTATCCCCGGCTTTTTTTACCAATTCGGCAATGAGTCCTTTGCCTTCGGGCACTTTATTTTTCTGGCCGGCAGTGAGAAGTCTGTCAACACCCAGTTCCATCAATTGCTCAAGTGCCTCAAAAGGATCACGGACCATGTCGAATGCCCGGTGAAAAGTTAAGTTCATTGGCCGTGCAAGTTTTATCGCCTCAGCAGTTTTCTCAATGTCGATGGTACCATCTGAATTTAGGAAACCAATCACAACACCATCGCAGCCAGTCTCTTTACAAAATTCGATATCCTGCTTAATGATTTCAAACTCCAGATCGGAGTAGAGAAAATCCCCGCCCCTCGGCCGGATTAAAACATTGAGTTTGATATGGAGTTTTTGTCTTGCAAGTTTTATTGTTGCCGGGCTGGGGGTTGTCCCCCCTTCGTAAAGGTTATCACAAAGCTCAACCCTTTTGGCCCCACCGGCCTGGGCATTGATGGCAGATTGCAGGGAGTTGGCGCAAACTTCTATTAGCATAACTTTGGTTTATCTGGTTTTAATGGGGTAAAAATAGGTTTTATTGTTAATCCTATCAAAACAAAAATTCAATGAAATATAAATTTGGTTGGATAAATTGAGACCTAACAGGTTTTGAAAACCTGTTAGGTCTTTTTAAGCCAGGCCTACACAATAATCAAAACCCGGCACAACTTACGCAGGTAGAACTCCCCGGCAAAACCATCATACGGCCAAAAGGGATTGGGTTGCCACATTTCCGGCATTTTCCGAAATCAGGGCTATCGAAATTTTGGATGGATAAAAGGACGGTCTTCATTTCGTTTTCCGATATCCGCAGTGCCGCTTCGTTCACGCTTTTATTGTTGATGGCATCCATACGGCTTACCCTTCCAATTTCGCACCCGGGCGGGATGGGTTTGGTGAGTTCCCGGAGTGTATCGATTTTTGTCTCCAGTTTTTCTTTTTCCCTGACCAGTTTTTTAAATACCTGCTGCTTTTCTGTATCTGTCATTTGGTGTTTTGTTGCAATGCTTAAATGCGATTATGCTAAAAAGTAATTTGCAAAAATAGAAGAATTGAATAGTGTGGGTAAGGGCAGGATGAAATTTAGTCCAACTGTGGCGGCTTGCGCAAATCTTTTTTTTCTGATTTTTTTTGCTTTTCATCCAGCCGTTTTTCTTTAGCCTGACGTGGTTGCTTTATGGGTTTGCGCTCTTTGACGGGGGCCAGGGCTTCTTCGATCAGTAGGTAGAATTTATCCAGGGCGTTTTCTTTGTTCTTAATTTGCGACCTTGAATTTTGTGAAATGATTATTAGAACTCCCTCGTTGTTGATTTTGTTTTTGAGCTTTTCAAGCAGGGTTTCCTTTTCATCTTCACGCAAAATAGCCGATCCCGGAATGTTGAAACGAAGCTCAATTTTTGTGTTGACCTTGTTCACATTTTGCCCTCCTGGCCCACTGCTGCGCGAGGAGCGGAAAATTAGTTCACTGTCGAAAAGTTTATCCATTTTAATGAAAAGTATTTGTCAAGATAACCCAACCTGTGGTGATTTATTTTTGAAAACAAAGATAAATTAGGTTTTGTGCCGTGTTGTTTTTTATTCCCTAAGCGACTTTAAGTCGCTAAGGGAATTGGTTGTACTGCGGCAGGGATTGAAGTGGTAGCTTGTTGAAATGCCGGCTGTAGATTTTGTTGGTGGGCGGAGGCTGAGGAACGAAGCCCACGCACCACCTACAAAAACCAGCCGGCATGAGACAACTACAAACGGAAAGCCCGGTTTAGCCGCCCAAAAATAAATAAATCGAAAATAAATAAAAAACAGGCTGCCCATTTCTGGATAAGCAGCCTGCATAAA
>NIVA01000169.1 GCA_002254335.1 Bacteroidetes bacterium 4572_114
TTTTAATACATTTGTATATTTTTTAATCAAATCTAAATCTTATGCTACGCTCAGGACAATTTCAAATTTTAATTGCATCACTAAGGATCAGGTACTTTTTAACCATTCTTACCGGTGCAATTTTGCTATCAGTATTTCTGCCGGTCAAAACTATGGCACAGGGCGACTTGCTTATCACCCCAAGAAGGGTGGTCTTTGACGGTGCAAAAAAAACCCGGCAGATTAACCTGGCCAATAATGGTCAGGATACAGCTACTTATGTAATTTCATTCAAGCAATATAAGATGTTGGTGGATGGCTCTTTTGAGGAAATTACTGAACCAGATCCAGGGCAAAATTTTGCCAGTAATAACCTGCGCTTTTTTCCACGGAGTGTTACCCTGGCACCTAATGAAGCCCAAGTAGTCAAACTTCAATTGTCGAAAACCAGTGGGCTTGGGCCAGGCGAATACCGTTCGCATATTTATTTTAGGTCAGTGCCGGATGTAAAACCATTGGGTGAGGAAGATAAACCGGCAGATTCCACTGTCCTTTCCATAAGTTTAACCCCGATATTTGGGATTACTATCCCTGTAATTTTCCGTATTGGAGAAACTTACGCTGATGTAACCCTTTCAAATCTTGCAATTGTTATGGGTGACAATACCAAACCACAGCTCATGATTACATTTAACCGTACTGGTAACATGTCGGTTTATGGGAATATTGAAGTTGATCATGTTTCCCCGTCAGGGGTGGTTACAAGGGTTGGTATTGTTAAAGGGTTAGCTGTTTATACACCAAATGAGGAGCGGAATTTTCAGCTTGATCTGCTTGATGCAGATGTAGATTACAACAGTGGGAAATTGATGGTAAAATATGTTGCGGCTTCTGATGTTAGGGCTTCTACACTTGCCGAGGCTGAGTTATTGCTTCAGTAGTCTTGTTGGATTTGCCCGGCTATATTTGAAGAAAAACCGAATATTTATTGTCAACATAGTTTTTGTCTCAATTGCTAATCCTGTTTTGGACTTAGTTATTATGCCATACACTTTACCACCAGCATTTTTTCTCATCAGGTTTAGTACCGAATTATTCATTCATATTTAAATACATGAGTTTAGTCTAAAAAGTAAATATTTGGGAGAATAGCTGTCAGACAGTTTAGATTAAAAGTCAGACATATAATACTTTAGGTTCTGTGTGTAATAAAGAAAATAACTGTCTGACAGCTTTTTAGACCGGACTCATACATCTCAATATTTTTTGTAAATTTACGCTCTAATTTTAGACCTGACCCATGGATTATTATCAACTAATCATTATTTGAACATGAAGTTAATACGTTACGGGATAATATTGGTTTTCCTGTTGGTTGTCAGCCTACAGGGATTTTCACAGGTAACCATTTGGCTGGAAGATTTTTCATACCCAAATGGGACTATTCAGGGCAGTGGGACACCTCCCAAATGGACACGTGATATTTCTGCCTGTACCCTTACCCCCCCCAATAATGATTATTTTGAAGTCAGGTCAAACCGAATGGAAGGCCGTGACCTTGACGGGGAAGCGGTATGGACATCCGAAACCATAGACATATCAAGCTATACAGACGTAAGTATATCAACAGATGTTTCGGAGGGCGGTACCATGGAGCCAGATGATTACATCAGGTTTTATTACAAATTGGACGGAGGGGCCGAAACGCTTTTTGCTGTCAATGGGGATATTTCAAATGATTTTCCCCCTTTGGTTGCCTCACAATCCGGTTTGAATGCCAATAGCCTTGTAATTGTGGTGAGGGTATATAATAACGGTGGCGGGGAGCGGCACCGCTTCGACAATATGTTGGTTTTTACTTATGTGGACGGGGATAATTGTGCTGATGCCATTGCTATTAACGAAGTCACCGATTTGTCTTTCAACACAACAAATGCAACTGCAAGTGGTGTAAACCCGGGATGTGGCGGAACTACAAACCCCGTTGATATTTGGTATGCATACACTGCCACAGCAACCGGTTCCGGATCGTTTGATCTTTGTGGGAGCGCATTTAATACACGCCTGGCAATTTACGGTGCGTGTGGTGGTATGCTGTTGGCCTGTAACGGTGGTAACGGCCCGGCCTGTACCGGCACAAATGCAAGTATTGAAATATCTGTAACAAACGGAGTAACCTATTACGTGCAGGTTTCGGGAAATGGGGCTGCAACTGGTACCGGCGACCTGACTATTTCCGTCACCCCCTCAACTAATATGGATGATTGCAACAATGCTTACGCGATTAACGAAGTAACCGATTTTGCATTTACAACAGTTGGGGCGACAGCAGGTGGCGATAACCCCGGTTGTGGTGGCACAACAAACCCTGTTGATATTTGGTATGCTTATACGGCCACTGTCACAGGCACCGGTTTTTTCGATCTGTGTGGAAGTAGCTACGATGCCCGTCTGGCAATTTGGGATGCGTGCAGCGGAAATGTCCTTGCCTGTAACGATGATGATGATTATTGTGGATCGGGATCGCTCCAATCATTTATTTCGATGCAAGTTACTTCAAGTACAACCTATTACATCCAGGTTGGAGGTTATGAGGATAATACAGGGGCTGGTGATCTTACCATTTCCGTTACACCACCACCTGCCAATGATGATTGTTCTAATGCTGTTGCTATCAACGAGGTGAATGATTTGTCATTTTCAACAATCGGTGCATCTGCCAGCGGTATTAACCCAGGTTGTGGGGGCACTACAAATCCGGTTGATATTTGGTATGCTTTTACGGCTACTGTGAATGGTACAGGATCGTTTGACCTTTGCGGAAGTACTTTTAATACACGCCTTGCAATTTACGATGCCTGTGGTGGCACCGTGCTGGCCTGTAACGATGACGATGGCCCGGCATGTACAGGCACCAATGCGAGTATTGAAATATCTGTAACCTCTGGTGTAACCTACTATGTCCAGGTCTCGGGCAATGAGGCTGTGACCGGGTCCGGTGACCTGACTATTTCCGTTAACGCCACAACTAATATGGATGATTGCGGTAATGCTTATGCCATTAATGAGGTAACTGATTTTGCATTTACAACTGTTGGTGCAACAGCGGGTGGCGATAACCCCGGCTGTGGCGGGGGCGTAAACCCCATAGATATTTGGTATGCTTATACGGCCACAGAAACCGGTACCGGTTCTTTCGACCTGTGTGGGAGCAGCTACGATACCCGTCTTGCAATTTGGGATGTGTGCAGCGGAAATGTCCTTGCGTGTAACGATGATGATAATTATTGCGGATCAGGATCCCTACAATCATTTTTATCGTTTGCCGTAACATCAGGCACAACATATTACATCCAGGTTGGGGGTTACAATGCTAGGGCCGGGGCCGGCGACCTTACCATTTCCGTAGTCCAATCGGCCACCAATGATGATTGTTCCAATGCTATTGCTGTTACTATGGTAAATGATTTGCCCTTTACAACAGTCGGGGCCACTGCCGGTGGTGATAATCCCGGTTGTGGTGGCGCAACTGATCCTATAGATATTTGGTATGCTTTTACAGCGTTTATTTCCGGTACTGCAAATTTCGATCTGTGTGGCAGTGGCTATGATACCAGGCTGGCGGTTTGGGATGCATGTAACGGAAATGTCCTTGCTTGTAATGATGATAATGGGCCAACATGTTCCGGGCTTTCGTCGAGCATTGAAATGACGGTTTCTGCCGGAACTGCATATTATGTCCAGGTTGGTGGATATAACGCATTAACAGGTACTGGCGACCTGTCCATTTATATGCTCTCCGGCACGGCCGGATTTTGGACAGGTACTATAGATAGTGATTGGGATACAGGGGGGAACTGGTTTGACGGGAATGTGCCCGGCGCATCCATTGACGTGCAGATTTATAGTAGTGCGCCCAATTATCCCGAGGTGGACGAAACAGCCAGTTGCAACAATATTATTCTTGGTGATGGGGGTTCATTAACTATAAATTCAGGGGCAAACCTCACCGTTTCGGGGGATGTTACCGGTGATGGTTCGTTGATAGTAAATGACGGTGTGTGTGCAATTTCGGGCGATTTGAATAATTCGGCCACTGCCCTGGTTGATGTAAACGGTGGTACACTTTCAATGGATGGATGGTATGAAGCGGGTTATTTCTCATGGGCCAGGGGCGTGGTAAAACTTTCGGGGGGGACTATTAATGTTGCTACACACGTTGCCATGAATAATGCAAACGGGACAAGTGTAATGAATGGCCCTTTTAATTTGAATATTGGGGGCACTTTACAGATGCAATCCCTTTCTTTTTCGGAAATAACCGGTGGGACAATTACCCTTATAGGATCGGGATATGTGCTGCCACCATTCGGAACAGAAACTTTTGCCGCCTATAACCTTATGGTAAATGCCACAGGTACTTATGTATTTGCAAGGGATGCCCTTTTTAACCAGGACAGCATTGTAAATAATTTTGATATCCTTGCCGGGACTGTTCAATTTCATAGTGACGACGGGACAGGTATGCCTGTGGATTTTGTTGTTGGAAACAATTTAACAATCGCTGCCGGTGCAGTTTTGGATACTGATGTAAGCAGCTCAATGACAATCAAGGGCGATTTTAATAATGATGGGACGGCGACTTTTGATAACAACACCTACGAAGTCAGGGGAAATGTTGGCCTCGGTTCGGGCGGTGTGTTAAATGCCGGCACCGGCACACTTACCATTGAAGGCAATTGGGCCAACATTGGGGCATTCAACCACAACTCGGGGACTGTGTCAGGTTTAATGGATCAACAACGATAAGTGGTACATCTACAACTTCCTTTGGGGATGTTTTGGTTGAAACCGCAAAAGAGCTTACCGGGCCTTCATCGGCCACCATAAATATCGCACGTGATTTTACAAACAATGGTACTTTTAATCACAATAATGGTACAATTGCATTTAACGGGACAACACAAACAATTGGGGGGGCGGCCCAAAACCTGTTCAACGACCTTACCATCGCGACAGGCAGTTCCACTACATTAAATACTTCCGGCCAAACCCTGAGGGGAGTGCTTCTTTCAAATGGTACCTTTAACACCGGTGGTTACCTTACTCTAATTTCTGATGCTGCCCAAACGGCCCTCATAGATGGCACCGGGACAGGAGATGTAAATGGTGCTATTACCATGCAGCGTTACCTGCCCAGCGGGTTCGGTTATAAATATTATAGTTCGCCATGTACTGCGGCAACGGTTGGCGAGTTTTCTGATGATATGGATTTATCGGCCTCTTTTCCTACATTTTACCGTTATGATGAAAACCGTACTTCCGCCGGTTGGGTAGATTATACTGATCCCGCCGGGGCCTTGGTGCCATTGATTGGATATGCCGTTAATTTCGGATCTTCGCTAACAGCTTTAACTACCGATATTTCAGGAACTGTAAACAATGGTACAATTTCGGCAATTGATTTATATAATCATAACAATACATATACAAAAGGGTTTAACCTTATTGGCAATCCTTATCCTTCCCCCATCGACTGGGATGCCGCAACCGGTTGGACACGTACTAATATTGACGATGCCCTTTATTATTTTGATGCTGGGTCCACCGACCAATATGTAGGGACTTATTCGACATATATCAATGGCGTTTCAAGTGATGGGGTTGCCGATAACATTATCGCTTCAATGCAGGGTGTTTTTATCCATGTTAGTGATGGGGCATATCCCGTTGTGGGCATCTTTGGCATGAACAATAGTGTCAGGGTAAATAATTTATCCCCCGTATTTCATAAGTCAACACAAACTGATGATCGCCCATTG
>NIVA01000170.1 GCA_002254335.1 Bacteroidetes bacterium 4572_114
ACCCCGTGAATTACTCAGAACTGAGCAATTCACGGGGTTACTATAGCAACTAGTATCCTGTCCCAAAAATACGCTTGATAGAATTTGAGTATGGCTGCAATGGTACCATTGATGTATTTGCTTTTTTTTCGGTCAATCAGGAAAAGTCTTTGCCACCTGGACCCACATTGCTGTTCGGGCCATTTAAATGGAAATACACAGGAAAAGGCCTACCCGAAAAAGCCGTGAAAATAATGGTAAATATGATAAACGATTTTTGGGATGAAACCCCGTTCCGGTTTTGGAACGACCTCAACAATAGGCTCAATGAAAAATACGAGACAATAAAAGCCAACATATTAAACGCAAAATCAAGGGCCAGTAAAAGGGACGAAAGAATCGAAAGCCTTGATTCCCTAAAGTTGATTATCAATAAAAAACAAAAACAACTTTGGAAAGGCCGCAAAAACCAAATTGCCAAAATCAGTTGCTTAATTTATGGGACTTGATATTAGTGGGTTAATCAGGTTATAATTCAAATTTTAAAATGTTTTCTTTATCTTCGTAAACAAATTAAATAAGATTCATGAAACCATATCCCGAAAAACCTTCCATCAAATATTGGGCGGAGGCTGATCGTCCAAGAGAGAAATTGTTGCTAAAAGGAAAAGCTTCCCTTAGTGATGCCGAATTAATCGCTATACTGATGGGTTCGGGAAATACTGAGGAATCCGCAGTTGATTTGGCCAAACGCATTTTAAGTGATGTCCAGGATAACCTGATTGAGCTTTCGCGGTTAAGTGTGAATGATCTTACAAAATACAAGGGGATTGGCAATGCCAAGGCAATCAGCATCGTGGCTGCCCTGGAACTGGGGGTGCGGCGCAGGGGGAGTGAGGTCATAAAAAGAAAGAAGGTGCAATCCAGTGGCGAAGCTTTCGAGGTCTTTCAGCAATATATGGGCGACTCTGTGTATGAACAATTTATGGTAATCCTGCTCAACCAGGCAAATAGTATAATACGAACTGTTAGGATCAGTGAAGGGGGAATAGCAGGAACAGCCGCCGATCCAAAAAGAATATTTAAATCGGCCCTGCAACACAATGCGGTTGCTTTAATCCTTGGCCATAACCACCCATCGGGGAAACTTGCCCCAAGCAATGTCGATATTAGCCTTACCAAAAAAATTAAGGCGGCCGGTAAGTTGCTCGATATAAGTGTACTCGACCATATTATCATCGGATTGGATAAATATTACAGTTTGGCGGATGAAAATTTGATGTAGGGTTTTTCAGGTTTCAAGTTGTGCTTCCTTCACCCGTCACCCGTCACCCGTCATCCATCACTCGTCCCGCAAACCTAAAGCATACTCAATCATCTCCTCATACACTTCGTGCCACCCGGCCCATCGCTTTGAGTTGCTCAGCGATTCGTTATGCCAAATACTAATAAAAGTGCCGTTCACCGCTTTTACTTCATCAATTAATTTCTTAATCCTGATAAGGGATTGTTCGTTTGAAAGATGCATGTAATCTTTCAATGTACCTTCCATTACCTGGAAAGGATGGATTTTGAGTTTGGTCTCTGTTTCCAGGTCAAGATCGTAAAAATAAAACGGGTCACAAATCCCGGCCCTGAAACCCGGCTCCGAGGCGTAGCCCATTGTATAGTCATCGCTAATATCAAGGTTTATCAGGTTGCGGTAAGTGTTAGGGAAAGTAAGTTTTAAAAAATGCTGCCGGCTTTTGGTTATTTCGCGGTTGAGGATTTTGGAAAGCCTTTCGGTTTCAAGTTTTAATTTGTCTGGGCCGTAATTTGATTCGTAAGATGGGTGTATCCCCACTTCTGCATAATCAGCAAGGGATTTTACCAATCGTTGAAATTTGGAATTGTGCACAGGGATATTTTTATCGAATTTCCCATAATCGGCAAACAGGATAAAATATATCGGAAAAAGGCCATATTTTTTTTGAAGTTTGAGTTGTAGGCTGTATGTGTCGAAAGGATCCTTCGTTATCCCGGCAAGGACCTTGACCCGTTCAAGCATTTCCCGGAAATCAAATTTTGCCAGTGATTTTGCAATTCCACCAATGTTCCTTACAGTCCCTTTATATTTGTATGAATAGGCCGAATCAATATCAATGGTCGGTACGAATTTAAAGATTCTTTCACTGAATATTATGTCAGGGGCTTTTGTTTGCAGGATACCTTTAATTTTTTCAGCCCAGATGTTTACCAGGGGTTTATGCAAAAATCCATGTTTGGTTGATGCGCTTTGTGCCGCATCAAAGCGGTCGAACTTGTCCTTCATGTATGGAAGGTATTCTTCATATCGGGCAACGAGATAAAAACCTGCAGCAAAGGGGTCGAATGGCAAGGCAGATGTTTTTTCGTAAACCGGGAAAAATGCTACATTTTCTTCAAAGGGGAAATAGCCCGGTTCCTGTCCTTCAATACCTGTTTCAAACAATAATCCAGAGGAACAAAAATGTATTTCATCATCAATTTTCTTTTTTGTGTAGCTGACTTTCAACCCATCAAAACTTTGAAAACCCTCAAGTTTGGAGGTGATTTTATATTCCACCCCTAACAGTAATTCAAAATACAATTTAAAGATGTATTGAACCCGTTTGGTGATTTTATGTGTGTAGATCAGTATCATTTTTGGTTTTGTTTATTTGAGGAACTGGAGAAATGGAAAAATGGAGAAATGGAAAGATGGAATATTGGAGAAATGGAATAGTGGAGTAGTGGAGTAGTGGAAGAATGTGATGAAGGCTTGCCCAATTCATCGTTCAGGCAGACATTCTTTTGCAAGAAAAAGGGATTACCTAAAACATTTCTTTTCATAAACTTAATATTTATTCCCTAAGCGACATTGATTCGATAACGGAATTTTAGTTACCTGACTTCACCAACCCGAAACCACAAACCTGAAACCAGTGTGCAGTCAACAGTTGTCAGTCACAAACCCGAAAACTGAAACCTGCCAACTGCGAACGAAAGACCTGGAAGGTTTCATCCCTACCAAACAATTAATTATTTTGCAAAAGGACTAACATATTTACCTGCCAAACCTTCCAGGTCTCTGCCTCCTGAAACCTGAAACCAGTCGGCAGTAAACAAACCTGAAACCCGAAACCTTCCATCACAGCCATCCCGCAAAAGTAACCAACTTAGTTTTACAAAATCCGTGTAGGATAAATGTTGTGATACTTTCAGTCGTCAGTAATCGGGGGTGTTACCACCTCCTCACCTTCACACTCCCCACATTTTCCCCTTCAAAAATCACATTTATGATGTAGTGGCCCGAAGGAATCTTGTTTCCATAATCATCATCGGCGTGCCAGCGCATCTGGAAGTTGCCGGGCACGGTGAAGGTATCCAGCAGGGTTTTTATCAGGCGGCCGTTCAGGTCGTGGATTTTAACAGCGCACCGGCCCTTTTTAAGCAAAGTGAATTCGATGGCTGTACTGTGCTGGAATGGGTTAGGTATGACTTTTATTTTTCCTCCAAGGTACTTTGGGGGCCGCTTCATAATATTTACTGTTGTATCTGCAAACTCATACGCGCCCATGTCTATCCTGCCGTAGGCGATGCGGGGGTTGCCGGCCAGGTCGGTTTCCGGTAGGTGGATGGTATCGTACTCGTGGGTGTAGAGGATATATTTACCGTTTTCCTCTTTTATATAGGGCGGTTCCATGCCTTCCCGGTACATTGGCGTGCCGGTGTTGATGCAGGGCGAGTTTGCCTGAAGCTGGTATGGGTGTTCGCCCGTGTCTGTGAAAAGCGGGTTGCCCTTGATGTTGTTCGCGCCATAATGCAGGATGTTAAAGTTTTGCTGGTTCCAAATATCATCAAGGCCCTGCTCAATCAACGAATAGTCGATGTATAGCACTCCCGGTTCTTCTAATGGCGGCTCAACCTCCAATATTATGCTGGGGTGCTCATTGCCATAAAAGATGGAGTTATATACACGGGAAGTCATTTTTTCCCAGGTCGAGTAACAACCGGGTAAATGGTTTTTGTTTTCGTTGAAAGCTACCGTGGCATTGCTTATATTGTTCTGGCTCCCTGTTACTGTAAACGTTGTTAAATTGGCGGACCCACCCCAGGAATCATAAACATTGTTGTTGGTTATATTTACATTTGCAACTGTGGCCCGAAGTGGACAAGTATTATATGAAGTGCCAATAGTAAGACCACCTCCTGAAAAACCATAGCCATCCAGGTAATATGAGTTACCTGTCACTGAGATATCCCTTGCAATAATGGCATTCCGAAATGGTGCATCTGAGTAATGTGCATAAATTGTGCGACCGCCATAATTATTGGCAGTTGTGATATTTTTTAAACTTAAAAAGTCTCTTGTTAATAATCTACAGGCACTTGAAGACAAGCCATAACAATTCTCAATATGAAGGTTTTCAAGAGAATAATTAATACATGACCAGTGAAGGTCAATTGATCCTGACAAAAGCCTGGTATCCAAATATGTGATGGAATTGCCATTGATCATTGTAAGGTTCTTGATTTTTAAACCATAGGAGCGGGAGTGACAACTGTAGTGAAACCATGTTTGCTCGGCATCCAGGATACAAATATGCTTATCTTCGCCTATAAGACATGAGTTACTCCTGCCGTTGATAGGGAAAATTTCATTATTATCTGAGGGGCTGTAAGTTCCAGGCAAAACATGTACAATCCGTTTATTGTTGGTATCCGGGGCAATTTTTGTCATTGCATACCAAATGTTTTTTAATGGTTCTTCCGGACTGACATATACATCTTCTTCAACTTGATCTATCATGGCATGATTGGCAATCAGTTTGATGTCATAGACAGGAATTGCATTATCATCGCCGTTTAGGATACAATAACCACGATCTTCAAAAGTGGTGGCAGTATCAACTCGATAAACCGGCATGTAGTAACTATAGTGTTTCATAAGGTCATTTCCCATGGTTGAGTGGTTAAAGTAAACACTGTTTAGATTTATTGTATCCAATAATAAATAATCACCCATAGCAAACCAGAGTCCACCACCCTTAATCAATGCATGGTTATTTCGTATCGTTGTTGCGGATAGGTATAGAGATGAATATAAAGCCTTAACCCCACCCCCATCAACATGGGCAAGATTATCCTCAATTAAGCATCCGATTATATTCATATCGGCATGGTACAATAAAACACCACCTCCATCACCCATATAAGAAGATGGGTGGTTTATATCATTATACCTGGCATTGCCGTTTTGAATTGTAAAACCGCAAATGGTCCCTTGTTCCCCTTCCGGGAAATTATCAGCAACAATAACCGAGTTTTTAATAGTGCTTCCATCAATAATGGTTTGATATATATATTCATCCTGACCGGTGGTAAGGTAAAGGCTGGCAAGTGTCACAGGCTTTGCATCGATGTGCAGGTTTTCAAAATAAGTACCTGGCCACACCAGCACCGTATCGTGCATGGCCGCTACATCAATTGCATCCTGGATTGTGGTGAAATCGCCGCTGCCGTTCTGTTTTACGGTGATGATGGCGGGGAAGAGGGGAGGGGAGAGAAGGTAGAGGGTAGAGGTTAGAATGAAGAAAATAGAAGATAGAAAGGAGAAATGAGAGAATAGAAGGCGATATCCCATTTTGAGAGTTTTCACTGATAGCCAGCATTCTTTGTTTTTTGCCATTGTTGTAATTTTATGTTAAAAAATATCAGATGTCCGATGTGTGATCTGAGATGTATGATCTGTGTTTTCCGTATATCAAACATCTTACATCGGACATCTGATATCGCTCTCTATCTTATAAACACAACCTTCTCATTCAAAATAATCCTGTCATCCACTGATAACCGTATAATGTAAATACCGTTTTTAACATGGTTACCTGATGCATCCGTTCCTGTCCATCCGGCTTCATAGTAACCCTCTGGCCTGGTGCCGGTCATCAGGGTACTGACTTTGTTTCCGCGCAAGTCGTGAACCGATAGCGATAAGGTTGCAGAATGTTTGAGCACAAAACTGCACAGGGTGGAATAGCTGAACGGATTGGGCGAAGGGGGTTGCAATACCACTACAGGACTTTCTAAAGGGTTTTCACCTGCTTTGAACGAGATGATGTAAAAGGCTTTGCGCTCACCTGTGTAAACCTTACGGCTTATCCGTTTTTTTGTATATGGATTGACCACCGAATATTTTTCGCTACCAATACCTGCTGATTTATACCCGTTCCAGGTTTCCACTTCAATGGGCACGCCAGAAGGCATACCGGCAAGGTAGGCATTGACTTCAACAATAGAATCACCCGGCTCCACCACAGCAGCGCCCACACAGGAATCGTTTACCGTCAATCCGATTTCCGTCACACCGGTCATGCTATCCATTTCGAAATAAAAGGGGGTATATTCTGCTTTCTCCTGATACGAATAATACTCTGGGGAAGGATAGGCAAAGTTTTCGGCAGGTTCGGAAGCATAATCCCAGATCAATTCACAATCTTCAGATACAGTCACAATTAACCCATCACCATAATCAATGGGAGTAATGGTTGAAGCCCAAACCCATCTTCCATTTATCTTTACCATGGTCCAGTCGTGTGTACTTATGCGTGTAAGTTTGTCCCATACCCTGACAAAAGCATCCTCGGGATCCAATGGATATTCGAGGAAATAACCGATCCAGTTTTCGTAAGAAGATGAAAGTTGGATGGGGGTGGCAGGGTCGAGCACAACCCCGGTTACATCGAGGGATTGACTTCCTGTTGGATCGCTGTTATATTTGTATCCTTGGGTGCTTATTAAATATGGGATATCATCAGTGTCCCAATAAGGATTATCATAAGATAAATATTGCATTTGACCAAATTCCCGAGTCTCCAATGTTAGTTCATCAGGCAAGGAATTAAGCTCCTCCAACAAATCCTCCGAGCCAAAGCCTTCGTTCCCGAGGCGTGGCATGCAAGGGAAAGATATCCAGTCCCAATCGCCGGTGAGGGTACGGGAGTGGGCGTGGGTTGTGATGAGGGTGCTGTTTGAAAAATACATCTGGCCACAGAAAAGATTTTGCTTATCAGCGTACCATGCCAGGCTTTTGCCAAAAAGGCTAAAACCTTTATTTGGAAAAATTACCTGTATTGATTTCTGATAGGAAAGTCCAGTACTTATAAGTTCATTATCACCATTAGATAATTTTACTTTCAATATTTTTTTCGAATTGATGTACCCTTCATCATCCGTTATCGGTAAATACAAAAACCCATCATCTTCATTTAATATATAGTCGTCATCCCTGTTGAAATTATCGTTTAAATCAACAGCTTCAGCTAAAGGATATGTTTCCTCAAGAACCTCCTCGCCAATTTTGTAAATTGTATTTGATGATATCCCATAAACATATTCATCTTCTGAATTATAAAACATTGCCTTAACCCTCTCCACATCATCATCAATTTCATTAGAAGTAAAATCATCGAGGTCAATCGAATAAAAATAATAATAACTACCGTCAGCTGAACAATACCCTAAATCTTCTACATCACTATAAGCAAACGAATAAGGATCAGTTTGAAGAGGCTCAGTAATTGTACAGGTACCCACCCATTCCACATCATCTTCGTCATCTTCGAAGAATAGGATTGTACCATCGCAATAGTTTACCCAAACAAAGTAATTCAATTCATCAATATAGCTAAACTCTTCTATGCAACCCGGTGCTGCATAAAAACCGCCATCTTTTTCTACAAGGTCATAATCGTAAAAATAAATAGTGTCAGCTTCACTACAACGATTGATTTTTGGACCAATAAAAACAGTACCATTTGGGCTAATTAGGTACTCCAAAAACGGGCCTTCAAAGTCTTTTTGTAAAGTAAAGTTGTAATCTGCAATGGATTATTGCTGTTAAAAAACATGATCCTATTTTTTGTGCCTAAATTATCACCATCAGGCACAACATAAATCACATAAATCCTGTCGTTCACCACATTTTCATCATC
>NIVA01000171.1 GCA_002254335.1 Bacteroidetes bacterium 4572_114
TATTCCAATCATCCATTATTCCGGTTTTTAAATACAATTGATTTAACATGCACTGCATGCTATTATTCCTCAACCTTAACCGGCGTCAGCGGATGAAAAAGATAAAAGCGGTTGTTTTGCAAACTGCGGCATTTGTAACGTTTCCTTAATTTTTCGCCTTTAATAAACTTTTTACCGTTTTGAATAACAAAAACCGTATCATCAGGAAGATCTTCAAGGTGACAAGCAGATGCGCAAATTCATGAATAAAAGTGATCAGGAAAGCATAGGGATTCAGGTCGTGGTTGATGGAGATGCGGTGGTTGGAATGCCTGACGGGAGGGCGGTAATCACCCAGCTTGGTCCTGCGGCCCCGGGTAATTTTCAGATGAACTTTCTTTTCGATAATCCGGTTCAACACCTTATCAATAGCCTCTTCGGGTATGTATTGCGCTAATATTTCTTTGTCAGACATCGGGTTGTAAAATAAATATTTTTTAAAGAAGTGGTTTTTCAGGTAGTCAGTTCGATGTCTTTTTTGGCATTTACCAAATCTGTATAAAGGAAACCTCTGTCAGGATTACTTAAAACATAAATAGAGTTTCCGCCTTTCTGGTTGTAACTCCACCTCGGGCAGTCGCACTTTCTTTTTTTCCTTCTTTTATAGGTAGAGTTGTAGTTGTGGCGGGAACATGAACCCATGAACAGAGCGCCCAAAATCAACAGGGCGACAAATGAAATCCGTGATTTTAGTATCCAATTCAATTTTATGGCTAATTTTACGTTTTCAAAAGAAAATGATTTTGCAAAGATAAGCGGTTCTGTGGCACAGATGTTTTTCTTTTGATTAAATTAGCCCGCGATGAAATTTCTGGCCGACATTGGCGAATATGTGATGATTATTGCCCAGGCATTCAAAAGGCCTGACAAGGGTTCTGTGTTCAGGCAGCAACTGTTCTTTGACCTCAGGCAGCTCGGGATCAGCTCCATTGGCGTGGTTTTCATCATTTCCATATTCTTCGGGACCATCATCGCCATTCAGATGGCGTACAATATCGACAGCCCGCTGGTGCCCAAAACCACCATTGGTTTCGGTACCCGCCAGATGATCGTTCTGGAATTTGCCCCCACCATCATCAGCCTGATCCTTGTGGGAAAAGTGGGTTCGAACATTGCTTCCGAAATAGGTACCATGCGCGTGACCGAACAGATTGATGCACTCAAGGTGATGGGTATCAATCCGGCCAATTACCTCATCCTGCCCAAGATAACGGCAGCCATGCTTTACAATCCCGTACTGATCATATTTTCCATGGTTCTGGGTTTGCTGGGTGGCTGGTTTGCCATGCTGTTGACCGGCCTCGTTTCGCTGGATCAGTACATAGAAGGGTTGCGGGCGTGGTATGATCCCTTTACGGTAACTTATGCCCTGATCAAAACCGAAGTATTTGCCTTTATCATTGCTTCCGTGTCGGCTTACAAAGGATTTACCGTGAAAGGCGGTTCCATCGAGGTGGGCAAAGCCAGTACGGATGCGGTGGTGATCTGCACCATTCTGATTGTCTTTTTCGACCTGATACTCACCCAAATGTTACTGACATGATCGAGGTAATAAATGTTTCCAAATCATTTGACGGACAGATGGTGCTGAAAGACATCACTACCACCTTTGAAAAAGGGAAAACCAACCTGATTATCGGACAGAGTGGTTCGGGCAAGACCGTTCTGATGAAATGCTGTATCGGATTGCTGGATGCCGACGAAGGGGAGATCATTTTTGACGGCCTGGTTTTTTCGGCGCTGAAAGAAAAAGAAAAAAGGAAAACACGGAAGGAGATGGGGGTGCTTTTCCAGATTGTCAATGCCAATGAAAAGTTCCCCTCGGAGATCAGCGGCGGGATGATCAAACGTGTGGCCATTGCCCGCGCTATTGCCCTCAACCCGAAATATTTGTTTTGCGATGAGCCCAACTCGGGACTCGACCCCAAAACAGCCGAACGCATTGACCAGTTGATCTCGGAACTGACGGAAAAATTCCAGATGATCACAGTCATCAACACGCACGATATGAACTCGGTATTGCAGATCGGAGAAAAGATAGCTTTTATTCACAGCGGACAACTGTGGTGGGAAGGCGATAAAAACCAGATTTTGAATACCGACAACGAAGAGTTGAATGAATTCGTTTTTGCCACCGAGCTGACGAGGAGGGTGAAGCGGTGAGGACATCCCCGCCCTGATCCCAACCCTGAAGGGCTGGGAAACTGAACGAGAGATTAATGTAGTGAAACGAATCAGTTGCCCGGTCTTTTAAGGCCGGGATTTAGCAATAGAACAATAGAACCATAAAAAATGACCATCAACACATTAGACCTCATTATTCTGATCCCCTTGCTGCTGTGGGCATGGCAGGGCTATAAAAAGGGGCTGATCATCAGTGTGGCATCGCTGGCAGCCCTGGTGCTGGGACTGTATTTTGCATTTTATTTCTCCGATTTCACGGCCGGACAGTTGAAAAAGCATTTTGACATTTCCCCCGAATACATGGCCATTGTTTCATTCATCGTGACTTTTATCGTCGTGGTGGTGGCCGTTGTGCTGGTGGGCAAACTCCTGCACAAATTTGTCAATGTATTAATGCTCGGTTTTCTCAACAAAGCGGCCGGGCTGGTTTTCGGTGTGCTGAAAGGCGCCCTGTATTTGAGCATTCTGATATTCCTGATCAACTATTTCGATCCGGGAGAGCACCTGCTCAAAAAAGAATACAAACAGAAATCATTGCTTTATACTCCTGTGGCCTCTTTTGCACCCTTGCTCTATTCCCGGCTCAACCTGGATAATCTCGATATCAAATTACCGACGAAAGAGGATATTTTGAAAGAGGTTTATTAACCCAGATTTGTCATTAGGAAGTATGAACTAATGACAACTGCGTTGGGCTGTGGGTGGAATCCCTGCCTGAACTGCGTACGGCAGGCAGGTGGGTTATCCCCGCGTTAGAAAATCTTACAAATTGAGCAACATTTTGTCTATCCCGAAGCTTCGGGATTATGCGAATTGTCATTATACATTTCAATATTTCAATAGTTTACAGGTACTACATCATGGGTATTTGTAATTATGAAGGAAGGTTTAATGACAATTTTGGATTAAACACTTTTACTTTTAGGATCAATGCTCTCTCCCGACAACATCATGTCGCTGTATGAATTTGAAATCAGGTCCTTTCCTGAGATGCCGAATAATTGAAGATAATGATCACATTGTTTCAGTAA
The DNA here is from genome assembly GCA_002254335.1 of Bacteroidetes bacterium 4572_114. Lineage (GTDB taxonomy): Bacteria > Bacteroidota > Bacteroidia > Bacteroidales > 4484-276 > 4484-276. The sequence continues at coordinate 3,255 of NIVA01000171.1, forward strand.
TTGATCTCTTCCGATGGTGCCGTCTTTATCAATGGCTTCAATTTCAACAAATGTTCCCAGTCCTTCCACCGTATCGAGGTGAAATTTCACATTACCTATATAATAAATCTCCCTTGTCTTGTCAACTACTGTCAGGACACCAAGCGCAGCAGTGAGCAACCCTTTTAATGAAGAACCGGGCTTGGAATTGTAAAGAATTATATTTGATTGTTTGGGCCCTTTTTTATTTTCTCTTTGATAATGGATCAAACTGTTTTCGATGTTTCCCTCTCTTAATTTCAACCGTCCGTTCTCTACCCGGAAATAGGTATCAATCTGATGGTCTGTTCCTTTGAAATCGGCATTTTCTGCCTTTAATTTTTTTCTTATTCCGGTATGATCTTTTGATCTTGCCTTGATTTCAATATTCAGTATTCCCATAGCATTATTCATTGATAAGGGGAGAAATATATAAAAATCCCCGGATAAATCCTCAGGAAGGAAGTTTAACGAAGTATATTAAAAATCATTCAGAATGTAATGAATGATGCCCTATAACCTGCAATATTCCGTAATCCTTCTCCAAAATCATTCTTTCAGTCTTGTTTCCAATGAAATGAAAGAAATGGTATCCCACGTGTCTCGCAACCTGTGCCCCACAACTTCACAAATCACCAATCATCTCCTCCTCCGTTTCCACAAAATTGCTACATTTGAAACACCTTAAAAAACATGTAAAAATGGAATATGAAATATTAAAAACAGAGATCAAAGACAACATCGCGATTGTGACCATCAGCCGTCCGCAGGCGCTGAATGCCCTGAACACCCGATTCTTTCATGAAATGGATGATTTTGTGGCGAAGATATCTCAAATGCCCGACGTCAGGGCGATGATCATTACCGGCGAAGGCAAGGCATTCGTTGCCGGCGCCGACATTGCCGAAATGGTGGACAAAGACCAAAAAGAAGGCACCGAGTTTTCCCGTCTCGGCCAGAACACTTTCAGCAGTTTCGGAAAACTGGACATCCCCGTCATTGCAGCCATCAATGGTTTTGCGCTGGGTGGCGGACTGGAACTGACCATGGGTTGCGACTTCCGCATTGCCAGCACCAAAGCCAAATTCGGCCAGCCCGAAGTGAACTTGGGGCTTATTCCAGGCTATGCCGGCACACAGCGGCTTTCACGGCTCGTGGGACTGGGCGATGCCCTGTATCTGTTGATGACTGCCGAAATGATCGGCGCCGAAGATGCCCTGCGTATCGGACTGGTACAAAAAGTGGTGGAGCCGGAAGAATTGATGGATACAGCAATTAAAATCGCCGGTACGATTGCTGCCAAAGGACCACAGGCAATCAAAAAAGTAAAACAGGTTGTCCGTAATGGTTACGAGATGCCGTTTGAGGAAGGCGAGAAACTGGAAGCCGAACAATTCGGAACACTTTTCGGCGAAGGCAGCGAAGGCCGCGAGGGCATGAAAGCATTCCTGGAAAAACGGAAACCGGAGTGGTAACATTTACACCAGGAAATCTACATAATTAAAAAGAAAAATCCACCAAAAACCATAAATTTACACCCTTTATTTTTCTCTTAAAAAAGATTAATATTTCAAACTTAAACACAAAAAAATGACATACGACGAAAGATTACAAAATGTAACGGTTCTGGGTGCTGCCGGCAAGATGGGGAGCGGCATATTATTGCTGACCGCCGTCGAAATGGCCGACCTGGCCCTGAAACCTGAAAACAAGGGTAAGGCATTTATCCTGAATGCGATTGACGTGTCACCCGAGGGCTTGTCGGGACTGATGAACTACCTTCGGGGGCAGGTCAGAAAGATCGCCGAAAAGAAAACCGTCTGGCTGCGTAAGATGTATGCCGACCGGGACGACCTTATCGAGAATTTCGATATCATTGACGAGTACATCTTCCATGTATTGAGTATTGTCTGGCCGTCCACCACACTCGAGGCCGCTTACAAGTCAAACCTTGTCTTTGAAGCCGTTATCGAAAACAAAGACCTCAAGGTGAAATTGCTGTCGCAAATTCGTGAAAATACTTCTGAAAACACCTGGTTCTTTACCAACACCTCTTCGGTACCGATCAACCTGATTGAAAAGGATGCCGGACTGGAAGGCCGTATTCTCGGGTTCCACTTTTATAACCCGCCGGCCGTTCAGAAACTGGTGGAACTGATCACAACGGATAATACAAAGGAAGAAGTCAAAGAATTTGCCCTGGCTTATGCCAAAAGCCTGAAAAAGGTGGTTGTCCCGTCCAACGACTTCGCCGGATTCATCGGTAACGGACATTTCATGCGCGATGCACTCCACGGACTCAAAGAGGCCGAAGCGCTGGCAGCCGAAAAAAATATTCCGCTTTACAAAGCCATTTACATGATTAACAAAGTCACACAGGATTACCTTGTGCGCCCAATGGGTATTTTTCAATTGATTGATTACGTGGGTATTGATGTGGTCAGCTTTATCATGAGCGTAATGAATCCATATCATGAAGACGAGGAAATAGAACATCATTTGCTGGACAAAATGCTGGAGCAGGGTGTAAAAGGAGGGCAATATTCTTCAGGCGCTCAAAAAGACGGATTCCTGAAATACAAAGGCGGAAAAGTTGTTGCCGTGTGGGACATCCACAAGCAGGAATATGTGGACCTCGACAAATTTCAACAGGAATGCGACGAGATGTTGGGTGATCTGCCCGAATCCCACGTGGCCTGGAAATCAACATTGCGTATGAAAAACAAGGAAGAAGTACTGAAGACCTTTTTCGATAATCTGAAAACACTGGGCACCCTGGGAGCGGAACTGGCAGTCAGATACGGACGCCGTTCAAAAGAAATCGGTGAACAACTGGTCAACTCCGGCGTTGCCCATAACATTGACGATGTGAACACGGTCATGCTGACCGGATTTTTCCATGCTTACGGGCCGGTAAATAACTATTTTGATTAAATCTTGAAATCATGAAAAAAATGAGAAGAAAAGTATATATGACAGCCGGATACAACACCATTTCACTGGGTACCGGCCGCAGGGAATTTAACCCTAAAAAGCCCCGTCCGGGCATTGAACATTACATTAAAGAAGCCGGACAGGCAGTGCTGGAGAAAATAGGAGGAGCAGACAATGTTGACGAATCGGTTATCGGCAATTTTATGGCTGCAAGGTTTAACAAGCAAGGCCACCTCGACGGTTTCTTCCCGATGATTG
>NIVA01000172.1 GCA_002254335.1 Bacteroidetes bacterium 4572_114
TGATAATTCTATTTCCAGCACATCAAAAAATATTTAGTAAGGATTTGGATTTTGGATTTTGAGCTTTGGATTTATCTCAAGACTATCCTTCCCAGTTTTGCCGATATTGCCGATTTTTTTTTCAATAGCTTTTTTTGGCTGTTGAGCAAAATCTCGTAATCGTTATCACCGGTTGCCTGTTGAAGGGCCTTGATGGTTTCGTCAAATTTCCGCTCTAACCAACGCAGTTTTATTGAAAGCAGCGCATGTTCCACCGAGACTTTCAGCTTCTCTTCTTCGCTGATAACATGGATTTTCACCCTTCCCCAGTCGTTAAGTTCATATTTGGATGTAAGCAGGGTTGTTGCAAGGGCAGAAATTTCTTTGTCATCATGAATCTCGTTGTTCACTTCATTAAATATCTTTTGGTACAAATTATTCCCAAAGGGGATTTCATCGTTCAAAAGGTCGGAAACAATATAAGAAGCCACATCTATATCTTGTTTTTTTTCATTCCCATCTTCATCCTTATATTCGAGGGTAATTACGCGGTCACCAAAAGTCATCAAAATCCTGATAATATTTTTTTCCTGATGTTCCGAAGATAGATAATCAACCCCGGCCTGCTTTTCCGGTTTGATAACCGAGGGGTCGATAAAAGCGGGGGATTCCTCATCTCTTGCTTTCACTCTTTAACGTAAACCGAACGGATTATCTGGTCGGGGATAAGCGCGATGGTGCCAACTATTTCCTTTATCAGCCCGGCCTTTTTTACCGGATCATGCTCTGCATCCTTAATCAGGAGGTTGGTTTTAAAGAAGATGAAGTTGTGGGCTTTGTCCTTAATAAAATCGTGTACTTCCGAAGATCGGTGGCTGCGTGCAAACGAGTCGGGGTCTTCACCTTCGGGGAACAGGACTATTTTCACATCCATCCCCTGCTCAAGTATCATGTCTATCCCACGGAAGGAAGCCTTGATGCCCGCCTCATCGCCATCGTATAAAATGGTGATGTTTTTGGTATATCTGCTTATAAGCCTTATTTGATCTGTGGTTAGCGATGTGCCCGAGGAGGACACCACATTTTCAACCCCGGCCATGTGCATCGAAATCACATCGGTATAGCCTTCCACCAGGAAGCAGTTGTCGTTGGTAATAATGCTGTTTTTGGCCAGGTTTATACCGTACAGCACTTTGCTTTTGTGATATATATCCGATTCGGGCGAGTTTACATATTTTGGTGATTTCGGGTCGCTCGACAGTGTCCTGCCCCCAAAGCCCAGTACCCTGCCAGAAAGGTTTTGAATGGGAAAGATAACCCTGCCCCGAAACCGGTCGTAAGTTTTTTTACCCTTTACTATGGTGAGGCCGGTTTTTTCGAGATAATCAATATTATACCCCATTTTAATGGCATGGGCCGTAAAATTGTCCCATGCATCAATGGCATAGCCAAGCTGGAATTTTTTGATGGTGTCTTCCCTGAACCCCCTTTCCTTAAAGTAACTTAGGCCAATGGCCCTGCCCTGTTCGGAGTCAAAAATATTGGACGCAAAATATTTGGCTGCAAAATCGGTAACATGAAACAAGCTTTCCTTTTCGTTGAGCAGCTTGATTTCTTCCGGGGTCTGCTCCTTCTCCTCAATTTCGATGTTGTATTTTTTGGCGAGATATTTTAGTGCTTCAGGATAGGTAAATTGCTCGTGGTCCATAAGGAACTGCACGGAATTGCCACCTTTGCCACACCCAAAACATTTGTAGATGCCTTTTTTTGGCGATACGGTGAAGGAGGGTGTTTTTTCGTTGTGGAACGGGCAAAGCCCCAGAAGGTTTACCCCCCGCTTTTTCAGGCTGACAAACTCTCCAACGACCTCATCGATTTGGGCCGCTTCAAAAATTTCCTGTATGGTTTCTTTACTTATCATCAGATAACGGCAAAAATAGAAATTCTAAAAAGATTGGGGCCGATGGTGTTAGTAAATTAGGTTTCAGGTTTCAGGTTTCAGGTTTCAGGTTTCAAGTTGTGCTTGGCTTCCTTCACCCGACACCGGGCATCTGACACCCGTCTTTTGCAGGTTTCCCATACGGGCCCATACGGGTCTTGCTTCGCTACGCAGGTTTCAGGTTTCTGGTCTCGCCACAAATAGACAAAACTTTCAATGAAATCATTACCAGATGGCCAACTCCCTGAAGTGCCGGGGCCGGATATACTGAGTTTATTAAATTAAGCATTTAGAAAAAACAAACCTTGTCTTTCCCATTTGAAACAATTCGATGGTTGACGATCGCCGATTAAACAATGAGGGCCGCGGCCGGGATTGGAGTGGTAGCCTGTTGAAATGGCGGCTGTGGTTTTTGTTGGTGGGCGGAGGCTGACGAGTTCCGCACGTGCGGAACACGCACCGCCTACAAAAACCAGCCGGCATGAGACAACTATAAACGGAAAGCCCGTATTGCCGCCCAAACAAAAAAGATTGAAATAACTATATTTCTTCGGGAATGGTGTAAATGATTTTTTCCAGTTCCGAATATTTGAATGGTTTGGTCATAAAGCCATTCATGCCAGCAGTTAGGCCTTTTTGTTGGTTTTCGTTGGTGGCGTTGGCTGTTAATGCATAAATCATTGCCGTTTTCCCGTTCGGGTTTTCTTTTTCAAAATTGCGGATATGCTTCGTGGTTTCATACCCGTCCATCACTGGCATTTGTATATCCATCAGGATGAAATCAAACCTGTTTTTCTTATATTTTTCGAGTGCCAACAGCCCATCACCGGCCAGATCGTATGTTAAGCCCTTTTTCTTTAGGGTCAATCCCACTACTTTTTGGTTCAGGATATTATCTTCAACAACGAGTATTGAAATATTATTAGCATTGTCTGGATGTTGCCATTCGGTTTCCAAACCGATTTTAAATGAGAAGAAGAAACCTTTTCCGGGCTCATCCACAAATTTCACCGACCCGCCCATCAAAGCACTTAAACTTTTTGAAAGGGCAAGCCCCAATGCAATACCCCCATTGTCATGCGAAAAAGAGGGGTCGCCATTGTCGAAATAATTAGTGATCGCCGAAGAAACACTTTCTGGAAAACTACTGCCATTGGCACTTATCCTGTAAACTAAATCTATATGGTTAGTATCTATGTTTTCTTTTTTGATAGATAGCTCAATAGTCCCGTTTTCGATAAAATGATTGATACACTGAAGCAAAGGGTTTAAAATTTGATTAATCCTTTTTGGGTCACCATTTGTTTTTAAGGGAAGTTCTTTACCACCACTTAAAATAATTTTATTTCTTTTTTCAGTTTCCTTTTGTACAGATAATTTTATCAGGTTTGAAAGTTCAGTTTGTGGGTCAAACCAAATATTTTTAAAATCAATTTGTTTGGCTTCAATTTTAGAAAAATCCACCAGGGTGTTCAGGATGGAGAGCAATTTGTAGGCTGAAATTTTGATGACATTTACATCGTCTTTTTGTTCCTGGTCAATCTGGGAATCTATCAAAATATCGGCCATTCCTATTATCGAATTCATAGGTGTCCTGAAATCATGGCCCAAATTGACCAATAACATTGCCATTGATTTTAAGGTTTCCTCTGCACTTTTTTTTGCAGATAGCAATTCATCCTTTATTTGGACATCCCTGGTAACATCGCGGATTACCATTTGATAGCCCACATGTATATAATCCTCATCGTAAAGTGCCCTGAAAACTGTTGAAACAAAAAGGCGGCGGCTTTGGGAAACGTTTATGAAATGATGTAACTTAATAATTGGGCTATTTGGGGTCAAGAGTAAAAGTGCCCGGTTAATTTTTTCCCGGTCGTTTCGGTCAATATTTGCCATTATAGGCTTTGCCCTGATATGTTCAAACGAAGTTGAAAAGGTGAGCAGAAAGGCCCGGTTTGCAAAGGTTATATGAAAATCCTTGTCAGTCCGGCAGATCATGTCGGTTTGATCCTGCACAACATTTTCAAAGTTGATTTTAGAACGGATGAGTTCTCTTTTTACATTATCGAGATCAAGGAATATTTTTACTTTGCTCAGCAGGATTTCGCGGTTGAACGGCTTGGTAATGTAATCAACGGCCCCTGTTTTATAACCCTTATCAATATTATCCTGATCGAAATAAACGGCCGTAAGAAAAATGATGGGGGTGTTTTTGTTCAGGGTTCCCTGACGGATGGTCACGGCCGTTTCGAACCCATTTATCCCGGGCATTTGAACATCTAGTATGATCAGGGCAAAATCTTTTTGCCTACAATGAAGGATGGCCTCTTTACCGTTTTGCGCCATTAAAATCTGCGCATTTATGTTCCTGAGGTTGGCATTTAGGGCCAAGAGGTTTTCCTTGTTATCGTCAACTATTAAGATGTAGGGAGTGTAGTCGAGTTTCATTATCAGTATTATTTGTCGGAAAAATGTACTTGAAGGGACATCAGCACAAAAATAGTACAATTATGTTTTGTGGGATTTTGTTTTACGCTTTAGCATGTGAGCGGTGAACGGTGAGCGGTGACCCCGCTTTTGCTACATTTCAGGCTGGCCAGTTAGCCAAAGTTGTACAATATACCGGTAGGCTGATGCCGGTGAGTGCTGATTTGTATCCCAAACCGGGACCCTTCAATCGCCGTTGTTCGCTGGATTGCCTGCCCATCAGTAACTCAAAGAAAGCAGGATAGCAGTTGGCCAAAGGTTACAGGCCATTAAGGTAAAATTATCCATTTCTTACTTCTGATGCCCACCCCCTGTTATCTACTTTCCACCCAACCTTTTTCAGGTTAAAGAATAAAAACCGCGAATAAATTTTGTCGTTAACCAATAAAGTAGGATTTTTGCAGCCGAAAAAAGTTATAAAAGCGGAAACCAGGCCCAATATTATTTCCAAGTTTGGTAAAATTATTTCCCGCTTTTAGACACGGCCCCATAGTTCAAGGGATAGAATGGAGGTTTCCTAAACCTTAGATCCAGGTTCGAGTCCTGGTGGGGCTACATTTAAGTTTTATAGAGCCCTGATATTTTCGATATCAGGGCTTTTGTTTTTTTGGTCAACCACATTTCAAAATGAAATCAAATATTTTGACCTCCTCACACCATAATCGAGTAGGGTAAATATGGAATAATAATATATATAAAAAATCATCCCATATTTATCCCTCTCACAGAACCGTGCGTATGGGTCTCGTACACGGCTCATGTTA
>NIVA01000173.1 GCA_002254335.1 Bacteroidetes bacterium 4572_114
CCAAATACAAAGAAAACCTGGAATGGTACAGGAAGAATCAGAAAAAGATCATCACAAACTGGATAATGCCCGAATATAACTGGTAGAAAAGTAAAAAGTTAAGACTAAAATGTTGAGCAATGGGAAGCAGAACAAAAATCAAATCCATAACCTATAACAAATAACCTATAACAAATAACTTATAACTCATTAACTTATAACTCTTAATACATAACAAACGCAAGATGCAGGAAATAAAAGAAAATCTGATTGCGCACATAAAAGCCCGTTTTCCCGATGCAACGGAAAAAGAGTTTGACGGGAACAGGCTGGATTTTACTGTTGATAAACAATGTGTTCCTTCCATATTAACCTACCTGAAAGACAGGCTCGGTTATATTCATTTGTCGCACATCACCTGTGTTGACTGGTTGGAAGAAAATGAATTTGAACTCATTTTTATTGTCTGGTCGCCTGTTGAAAAAATGAAAGTATTCGTCCGGACACGAATTGACCGCAATAATCCGGTCATGACCAATATTGATATGATCTGGCGTCAAGCCAATACTTACGAACGGGAATTAAGGGAAATGTACGGTGTAGAATTTATCGGACTGGAAGCTCCTGACGAATTTCTACTGGAAGACTGGGCCGGCCCGCCGCCCATGCGCCGTGATTTTGACACCGGGGTTTATGCTGACGAAACATTCTGGCACAGGCCCGGAAGAGAAGATGCGCTGGATGTAAGGGAAGAAATTATTAAACGGTCGAGAGAGGAAATCCCTGATTTCGCTAAAAAATATTCAAGATAATGAGAGAAAAGGCTACAACATTATATCTTGGCCCTCAGCACCCGGGTATCACCGGAAATATGATGATCCGGCTGAAAGTGGAAGGCGATACAATTGTAGGTGCAACAACCGAGGTGGGTTACCTGCACAGGGCATTTGAAAAATTACAGGAGAAAAGAAACTGGTTACAAAGCTTTACAATGATGTGCCGCTTTTGTGTACCGGAAACCGACCCGATGGAAGAATCGTATGCCCGTGCAGTAGAAGCTATTGAAGGACGGGAGGTTCCTGAAAGGGCAAAATACATCCGTGTGATGGTGCTGGAGCTTGCACGTCTTGCCTCGTTTATGTTATGGTATGGAGGACAAAACGGATCACTGGGGTTATATACAATGGGTCAGTGGAGCGTTGGTGACCGAAACTATATCCTGGATTTATTCGAGGAACTGACCGGTGGACGGGTCTATCACATGTATATCTGGCCGGGTGGCGTGAGGCGTGACCTTCCGAAAGGCTGCATGGTGTTGTCGGGCCGGTACTCCGCGGTTGCGGTATCAGGAGTGATATACGAATTGATGATCCTTATGAAATTTACGATAAGCTTGATTTTGAAGTGCCCACAAGCGATGGTGCCGACATCTGGGCCAGGGCATTGGTACGGCGACAGGAAGCCAGGCAATCTGTCAGGATTATCAGGCAGGTGATTGATATGATGCCGGGTGGCTCCTTTTATAATAAAATCCCGAACCCGCAGAAATGGACCATCCCGAAAGGAGATGCTTATGTCCGTACCGAATCGGTTCGCGGTGAGATTGGAATGTATATCGCCAGCGACGGCGGAACCAATCCCCGCAGGGTGCACCTTCGGGGGGCTGCTTATGTGCATGCTGTCACGCTCCTTGAAGATGTTTTGATTGGTGAAAATATTGCTGATGTTTCAGCTATTATGAATAGTCTGGGAACTTGTCCCCCGGAAATTGAAAGGTAAAAAGTTAAGAGTTATAGGTTAAGAGTTATAAGTTGAAAAATATTCGCTGACAAATAACAAATAACATATAACGTATAACATATAACAACAAAAATATGAGTTTTTTTGATTTAAAAGGTACACTAAAACCGCTTACTGCCCTCAAACAGTTTGGCAAAAAGCCCCATACCATTGAGTTTCCTAAAGTTTCGCCGGAAACTGCCGGGCGTTACCGGGGCTTACATTATAACGACCTTGAAGCTTGTATCGGTTGCGGTAACTGTTCTACCATATGCCAGAATGCTGCCATTGATATGATAAACCTTGAGGGAATAGAAGGTAAAAAAGGCGACTCAGGTCTGCGTCCGCGTGTTGACAATGGCCGTTGTTGCTGGTGTGCACTGTGTGTGGAAGTTTGCCCGACAGGAAGCCTGAGCCTTACAAAAGACTATCTGTATGTCAGCGACGACCCGGACTCCTTCCTATGGATTCCGGGCCTTGACAACCCTGAAGGTAAGAATGTCCTGTCGTTTACCAGTGACGAAAGTTCGCTGAATGATTTTAACCGTATCCCCATGCCCGAACTTGAAGGGATGGAACGCGTTAAATCATTTGCCGAAGTGGTGCTTGGTTATAACGAAGAGATGGCACGTGCAGAGGCAAGCCGATGTATCAGTTGCGGCCTTTGTACCGAAGCCTGCCCCGACCACATGCATATTCCCGAATACATCAATGCTATTGCTGCAGGCAATGATAAAGATGCTGTCAGGATTATCTATGATAACAATCCATTGCCGGAAATGTGCGGTAAAGTTTGTACACGCCGTTGTGAAGAGGTTTGTGCCATTGCAACCCGCGGCGATGCGATTGCAATCAGGTGGCTGAAACGTTATGCAACCGAAACAGCGCAAACAGCCGATATTACTTATGAAATTGTAAATCCCGAAATAAAAGAACCCAACGGATATAAAGTAGGTATTGTCGGTGCCGGCCCGTCAGGCCTTACCGCAGCTTATTACCTTGCCCTGCGTGGTTTTGATGTTACAATTTACGAGGCCAACGCTAAAGCCGGTGGTGCTACCATGTATGGTATTCCAAAATACCGCTTCCCCATCGAAAGCCTGGATAAACAGATTGAATATATCGAAAAAATAGGAGTGAAAATTCATTACAATACAAAAGTAGGTGTGGATATTTCTTTCGATAAAATTTACAAGGAAAACGATGCCGTGTTTATGGGTGTAGGTTTCCCAAAAGCCTGGACGCTTGGTATTGACGGAGAAGATGCTAAAGGTTCTATGCAGGCCGTGAATTATCTGCATGAAGTCAATGCCGGTGAAAAGGTTGAAATCGGTGATAAGGTGGCTGTGATCGGTGGTGGTAACGTGGCAATTGATGCTGCACGGGTTGCCCGTCGTTTTGGTGCGGACGTTACCATTCTTTACCGTCGCCGTGTGCAGGATATGCCGGCCGACTGGGAGGAAATTGAAGGCGCTGAAGACGAAGGTGTGAAAATCGTACCGCAAGCCATCCCGATTAAGGTTCATACCGACAAAAAAGGTAATGTCACTGCCATTGAATACCTGATGGCTGAGATGGTTCCTGACGAAAAAGGCGGACGCCCCAAACCGGTTGCCATTGAAGGAAGTAACAAAACACTTGAAATTACAGCTTTGATGGGAGCCATAGGCCAACAGGGTGATTATAGCTTCCTCGAAGGTGAATATGAAGAAAAAATAAAAGTGGAACGCGGCCGGTTTATAGTAAATGAAAAGCAACAAACAACCGACCCGAAAGTATTTGCAGGTGGTGATGCCGTAAACAGGACTGCCGATGCAATCAGCGCAATTGCCGATGGTTTCAGGGCTTGTAAAGCCATTGATGAAATACTGGTAAAAAAATAGTTGCATCATAAAATGCAACCCGGTAAATTTAAAATTCTGATATTTGCATCTTTTTAATTTAAATTATAAAAGATGACTGAAGAAACTAACAAAGCATGCATGTTTTGCAACCGGACTGAAAACGAAATCCCGTTGGTACAGGTGGATTTTAAATCAATGAGATACTGGATCTGCCCGCAGCATATCCCTGTACTTATTCATGACCCTCAAAAGTTAACAGGAATACTTCCTGATGCTGAAAATATGGAAGCCGGTTGATAAATCCATGCTTCATAATAAATAGTTATCCAATTTAACTTCAAAATGAGCCTCATTATTTGGGGTGAAATTTTGAAATATAAATTGTTAATGCCGATAGACAAATGAAGAGGTTTATTAATCGAACTGAAAATAAAGCTCATCCGATAGCTATCGGATTCATTTGCTAATCGGTATTATACCGATCATTGACGAATTCAAACCAAATCCAGGTCGGTAATGTCTTTTATATTTATCTTCCTCTTAAGGAAAAATTATCAAAATCGGAAACTGCATCGGCTTTGGTCCAAAAACCGGTTTTGCCGGCTTTTGTGAAAGTATCATCCTTTCCGGTTATCAGTTTTTCTCCGTTGAGAAAACAGCTTGTTTCATTACCGGTCATAATAACTTTTATGTTAAACCATGATCCTTTCGGAACGGTTGCATCGGCTGATTCAAGCTGTATACGCCTTCCGTTCAGAACCTTGTAAAACCTGAAATTATCTTCAAGCGGGTTGAAACGTACAATGTAATAATTCTTGTTGTCAGCATAACGCCATACCAGTCCCCCTCCCTGATCTTCATTACCCGAATTGGCTCTGATATCAACCGATAATTCAACATCTTTCATTATTGCCCCGTCAAATACGGCAATATTAAAATCCATCCCTCTATTTTCTGCTGTTTGGGCCAGCACTTTGTTCTCTCCGTCCTGTTTCACCTCCCAGTTGCCTGATTCATTTGTCCATCCATCAGGTATGCTTCCGGATTTTTGTGATTCAAAGCTGAACAAGGTGTCATTTGAAATTCCTGCGGCATTTGAAGCGGAAAGTTCGCTTTTTTTCAAACCTTCTGTCTGTGCCGATACTGCAGCAACAATTGTCAGGACAATTGCAGGTAGCAGGATAAAAAATTTTGCAAAAGTTTTCATTTTTATAAATTTTAAGATTCAGCAAATAACATTTTCAATTCAGAACAAAAAAGAACCGATTATCTTTCCGAAAACAGTAATTTTACATCACCTTTTCCTCAACAGATGGGTTTTTCCGGTTCACGAACCAATACAACCCCGGTATCAGCAACAACGAAAGGAACATGGCAACACTCATACCGCCAATCATCGAGATTGCCAGGGGTTGAAGCATCTCCGAGCCTTCGCCCATAGCCAGGGCCAGCGGTAAAAAACCAAAGATTGTCGCCAGGGTTGTCATCAGGATTGGACGTATCCTCACCTTACCCGCCATTAAAAGTGCATTTTTTACATTCGATGTTTTCTCCCGGAGATATTTTTCAGCATAATCAATCAATAATATCCCGTTGTTGACTACAACCCCAACAATCATGATCATTCCCATAAAAGCCGAAATATCAAGGGGTATCCTGACAATCCATAATATGAGAAAAACCCCGCTGACAGATAGTACTGTTCCCAGCAGTATAACTGAAGATGTGCGGAACGATCTGAATTCGAACAACAGGATAGAAAATACCAGCAGAATGCCAAAACTCAAAATCAGCATCAGTTCGGTGAAGGCCCTTTGCTGGCTTTTGTACTGTCCGCCGATTTCAACTGTTACACCTGGTGGCAGATGAATACCGGCCAGCATTTGTTTCACATCCCCGATGATACCGCCCAAATCACGTTGCGAAATATGAGCTTTCACATTGACTACCTGGCTGAGATTTTCGTGATCAATATCAGTTTTTCCAGGTACTTTCCTGATTTCAGCTATCTCATCAAGTTGTAGCACCCTGTTGACAGAGGCCAGATAAACGGGCATCTTTTTAATTTTTTCAGAATGGTTAAAATCCTGTTTGGGAAAGCGTACCCTCACCGGAATCATTTTTAGACCCTGCATCATCTGAGTGGCCTCATCACCCCATAATGCCATATGAACCGCATCACTCACCTCTTTTATTGACAAACCATAGCGGGAGGCAGCTTCGGCTTTTACACGGATGGTC